>CAXBKC010000224.1:0-6680 GCA_963975615.1 uncultured Oleiphilus sp. | reverse complement strand
GCTGCCAAAGCAAAGACATCTGACCTTTTGCCAAATGGGCAAAGTAATCAATTGAACTACAAGCAGATAAGCTAGATAAAAATACTAGTATGGTAAGAGCGCGAGCTAGGTACATGTCTTAATTCTTTCCTAGAGATATATTTTTATTTATAAACTATCAGAGTATTCTTTATACACGACCATATCGACTGGTAAATTTCAAGATGAACAAAAATTTATTACGCCCATGCTTGTTAGGCTTTGCATTAATCTCTTCTAGTCTTCTCGCTGAAACGTTAACAATCCGCTCTGATCGCTGGTATCCCATAAATGGAGACCCAAATGATACCGCGCCCGGCTATATGATCGAAATAGCAAAAGAAATATTAACACCGAAAAACATCACAGTTGATTACCAAATTTCACCATGGGCTAGAGCAATTGTTAAAGCCAAGCAAGGCCGAATAGATTGTATTGTTGGTGCATATAAAAGTGATGTGCCTAATTTTTTATTTCCAGAATTGGCATGGGGGATGGATCAAAACTTCTTTTATGTCAAAGAAGACAATCCGTGGAGATACACCAACTTTGACTCTTTATTAAATACAAAAATTGGCCTTATTCACAAGTATTCATACACCAAGGAGCTTGAACGCTTTGCAAAAGAAGCTAAAAATAAAGCTATTTTTGACTATACCTTCGGTGAAAATGCACTTAAACAAAATATCGCCAAAGTTTTAGCTGGAAGACTAACGGCAACCATAGAATCATATTTAGTCATGCCTGAAAAGCTTAGCCTGTTAGGCTTAGAAAATAAATTAATACCCGCCGGAAGTATAGGCGAACCCACTCCCATGTATATTGCCTGCTCTCCAAAAAAAGAAAGCTCAAAAGTTTATGTTAAGTGGTTTGATGAAGGCCTTACGACACTAAGAGAAAATGGCCGGCTAAATGCCATATTAGCTAAGTATGGGCTTAGCGACTGGGTAAAATAGAAGCTTCAAGCTCTTGATCGCTTTCGTGTACTTCAAGGTTATTTTGTTTGATAAATTGACCGATACTACCGATACAAGCCCCTCTATTTACTTTAGAAAATAAAAACAAGGTTGGCTTCTCTACATATCGATCTAAAAAATGATCTAGGAAGTCACTATCCTGCTCATCAGACAAGAAGACAATCCATGTTGATATTGAATCAAAACATGAATAGTTACTTTGCTTGAAGGTAGATGGGTGATTAAAGTGCTGAATATCTAAGTCGTACTTTGACAGAATGGAATGGATCAATGCGGAATATATTTTTGAGTCAGAAAATACTCCTAAGCTATTTAAATGCCGATCACAGACATTTCTTGAATTAATTACACCACTAGGTATTTGAACGCCATGCTGTTCTTCAGGAGTATTATAAGTTGTCGCTTGCCTGATTAATTCAAGAAATGATGTTGAGTCAGAACGTTCTAGTTTATCGAAAGTGGGCAATGTACTAACTTTTTCTACTTCGATTGATTCATCATCAAACTTATGCCGAGGAGCTTTAGAATTTATTGCTTGTCGAAACTTATAGGATTCAGCATCCAGAAAACGAATATCACGTTTTTTGTAAATTTTTTTTAAAAAGCTCTTAAACATGAATCCTCCTTTTTCTTTTACTTTTTATCCTTAAAAAGGGCTAATTATTAAGATCAGCAGTCCACCATAAAAACATGCTTTTATTTTTAACAAGGGTGGCCGTATTATAAATGCTTAGCCGTATTGAAACCCGAGACTTAGTCTGCACTTTAAGCAATTGAAATAGTCTTGGGATTGACTATTGATCCGTTTCAAGAATTAAATCCAACTCCACATCCATCCAAATAAAATCTCCCATATACTCCTATTGCTTTGTTGTAGCTCCTGCTTAGTAGATTCTAATGCCAATCTCTCTTGTGCCAATTCGAGCTTTTCTTTTTCTAATTGTCTTTGTCCTAGTCTGAGTTGCTCTTGTTCCAAACGCTTTTGTTCTAGCGCTAGCATATCTTCTTTTAGTTGCTGCTGTTGTCGTGCCAATTCTGCTTGTTCTTGCTCTAACTTTTCTTTTTCTAGTCGCTCTTTTTCGATTCTATCTTGTTCTAACGCGAGCTTCTCTTGCTCACGCGCAACACTAGCTTCTTCGAGTTTCTTTTGCGCACGTTTTTTTTGTGTAAGTGCTTGCCTTACTTCTTCACGCTTTTTACCTTCACTCTGTTTTTCTCTTTTACTCATTTGATCTGGTGATACTTTGCACTCACCTCGTGATGGGTCTAAACGACAACGAATTTTCCAAAAAAGTTTAAGTGCTGTTGCGTTATTGACATCGCTATCTTGTAATGACATCCGAACACGCTTACTAAAGTGGTCAATATCATCTTTAACAAATTGATTGGTCTGGATCCAATATTTTTCTGGAATTTCCTCTTCGGCATCTATAACCATTTTGTTCATTTCTTTTAAACGCGTCAGCATATAGTTACGCATATTAAAACCAAAATCTTCGGGGAATTTATTACGCTTAGAAATTGTCTGAAGCATGCCATAATATAAACGGTAATCAATAATACCCCCGGCTTCTCCCAACCCTTTATAGAGTTCGAAGGTGTTATAGGCCAATGCTGGCATAATTAGAATATCCACAATGCCTTTTTCAAATTTATCAGCGAAATCAGACAAGGTGACATTAACCTTTGATGCCCCGGCCAGATCTGCAAACTTCCGCATCTGTGGATCATTATTTAATATTGCTAATTTTTTCCCCGCGAAATCTTCAATTGTGTCCGTTGCCCGATCTCTTACAAAGGCATACATTGAGCCGACGGGAAATGTTGTTACAACCTCATAATTACCTTCAATCATCAAGTTGCCTGCACGGGGGCGTGAAAGAGTTGCAATCGCTAACTCCAAGCCTTCTTGAGAATTTATGGCACCGATTGCATCCATCGTGCCAGCAAACTGGACAAATTGTCGCGATAGAATACTAGTGAGAACAACCGCTTCACACTTACCTGCTTTGAACTCTTTAACTGCATCGCTCTCTTCGGTGAAAGCAACAAATTTAAGACGTAAACCCCAAGCTTGGGCTTTTGGTATGACATCAGAATAAAAAGTCATTACTGGGCCTGTTCTTCCTACAGGATCCCAGACACAAAAAGTTCTATCCTCAATTGCGAAAACTGAATGACTGAAAATAGTTAATAAAAAAAAGAATACTAAATTTCGTTTACACACTAATGTCGACCTCATAGCGAAAATCGATAGGTTTGAGAAAACAATATACTTTGAAGGTAAAACAGGAAAAAACTTGTCGGATAGGCCCAATCTCTTTACTTCCTTGTTATAAGCATAAAGTGCTGCTGCTGATCATTATGTAGAAAGACTAACATAAAATTACAAGCAACTTTTTGAGGGAGATAGCAGAAATGAAGCTTTTTTAAATTAATTATCTTGGTTAAGCACTCAACAATCTCACTTAGCCTTCAGATTTACCAGCTAAAGTTGCTTTTAATGCTTTAAACAATGAACTGGGTTTGCGACAAAGCAATAGGCTGTGCGCGAAGGGGTGATTTTCAGTAAGAGTAGCTTTGAGTTCAACAACTATAAACCTGTAATGACTGATATTAAGTCAAACAAATAACTAACAGCTCATTATTTTCAATTAAAGTGAATAATATGATGAGTATTAACTGAAGAAAGGTGGGGCTCTAATAAGGAAGAATTTAACAGTATTAGCGTTAACTGAAAAACTAAAAAGTATGATGGAGAAATTACAGCATCGTGATCATTTAAGTCGCTATCCAAGTCAATCGAACTTACACCAAGATAAATAGCTTGAGAAGTTTGATTATCTTGATATAACTCATCACTTGGTCCTCCAATACAAGGACAACAAGAGTAAATAAAAGAAACAACAATAGATTCGCCATATAAGGCTACCTAATAAAATAGGAAACTATTAACTAACAACATAGTCTCTTACATTATTATCAAGTAGGTTTATGTGAAATTATACAAAATACCTACCTCAATTTAATTTAAGGAAAAATCATGGCACTGTCTTCTACTATATTTAAAGTACAGCTAGACCTTAGTGACCTTAATAAAAACCATTATCAAAGTTATAAACTCACTTTGGCGCGGCACCCATCAGAAAATGATCAACGCATGATGCTGCGTTTAATCGCCTTTGCGTTATTTGCTGATGAGCAATTAGCCTTTACCAAAGGTATTTCCACGACTGAAGAGCCAGACCTTTGGATTAAAAACTACAGTGGTGAAATAGAGCTTTGGATAGATCTTGGACTACCAGATGAAAAACGAATTCGACAGGCTCACTCTCTTGCAAAAAAAGTCGTTATTTTTGCCTATGGTGATCGGAGCCTAACTACTTGGCGACAACAGCTTGAAGGCAGCCTTAAACGCTTCCCTTCACTAAGAATCTTTCATATTAGCGATGACGAACTAAAACAGCTCGCAAGCTTAGCCGATAAAAATATGCAACTTCATTGTTCTATTCAAGATAACGACATTTTTATTGGTAATGACACGCAAAACCTACAAATTAACGTTAATCATATTGAATAAGTGTATTAATAGCACCTAAATTTGAACTTACACCCGTTACTATAAATAATAATAATTCAATTATTCTCTCAATTATCACTATCTTTATTCTAGATAGAACTATAAATACCCCTTCTAAACCTCAATATTTTTACTCAAATTGTGTAAAAAGGTTAAATTTTAACCTTTTTACAGCTCACCTATTGCAAATCAGCATATTTTTTGGCCTAATCAATTCAAGCGAACACATGTAAGCTGTAATATATAATCAGCGATTAGGAGGCGTTATGCCAAACACGACTACAGAGACAAAAATCAACACCAAGGAAGCTTGGTTTTCAGCTTCCTGCACTGGAATCAAACAAGAGACGGCCGATACCTTTAGCTACGAGTTTTCGCCTAACGACTCTAAGCTAAAAACTTTTTCTGCTGGATCACACCTTAACGTTCGACTTCCTGCTGGTAAAAATGGCGCCATAATTAATCGCACCTACACCTTATCTTCTAGCCCAAAAATACTGCCTAAATTCAAACTAACCGTGAAACAGGTAAAAGATGGCAATGCATCTAATTGGTTAGCAAAAAACTTAAAGCCTGGGATGAGCTTGGAGTTTACAGAACCGACTGGCGATTTTGTATTACCCGAACAAGCACCTGGTCGTTTGTTATTTATAGCCGCAGGTAGTGGCATCACCCCGATGATGTCTATGCTTCGCTTTCTTTCTGAAACAGCAAATAAAAGTGAAATCGACTTTTTATATTATGCTCGTAGCCCTGAAGATATCATCTTCCGTGCAGAGTTAGATGCACTATGTACGAAAATGAAAGGCCTAAGACTGAACTACTGTGTTGAAACTGAAACACCTCAGTGGTTAGGTTTAAGTGGCCGTATTTGTAGTGCTCACTTAGAGCAATTCAACAAGCTCAACCAACATGAAATATACATGTGTGGCCCTGCACCTTTTATGGCTGCTGCAAGCTCGGAGCTTTCTAAACTGGGCGTTGCCGAGTACCAAATTCATAAAGAAGTCTTTGCTTTAGACCTAGGCGCTGTCAGCGTACAAACCCAAGCCAAAGTGCAATTTAGCGGTGAACAAACTGCGACTCTAGTCAGGAAAAAAACCTTATTGGAAGAAGTTGAATCACGAGGCCTTGAATTAGCATCGGGCTGTCGCTCTGGAATTTGTAAAACCTGCCGCTGTAAAAAAGTCAGCGGCGAAACGGTTAATTTATTAAATGGGCAACGTTCGGATAAAGGTGATGAATACATTTTAGCCTGTGTCACACAAGCCGTGACAGACACCATCATCAAACTGTAGCAGCACGCTTGACGACAAAAATATTAAAGCCTATTTAAACATTAGAGTAGTAAGGAATTTATTATGGAAAAGTTAGCAACACAAAATCTTAAATTTGGTGAAAAACCAGAGCTAAGTGCAGAGCAATTTAATGCTCTTCAAGAAGAGTTAGATGCGCTACGCGCTAATATAGAAGCCCGAATTGGTCAAGAAGATATCGACCACATTGAAAGCATGATATTAATTAAAGACCGCCTAGAACTAGCCGGTCGTTTATTAATTCACTTCAGCCTAGACCCTGTAAGCTGGAGCTTAGGTGTAATGAGCTTAAGCCTTTCTCATATATTAGAAAATATGGAAATTGGCCATAATATTATTCATGGTCAGTATGATTTCATGGATCACCCTACCCTTAATTCTCGTGATTACGAGTGGGATATTGTCGGCACAGCCAAAAACTGGAAGCGCGCCCATAACTTCCATCACCATGCTTATACCAATATTATTGGTAAAGACACTGATTACGGTTTTGGTTTATTCCGCTTTGCCAAAGATGTGGAGTGGAACCCAGTACACTTGCTACAACCTTTCATTATTCCCGTGAGTGGTTTGCTGTTTGAGTATTCGATAGCCTTATATGACTTGGAAATTCCACGTTACATACTTCCGAAGTCTCTACAACAAGAAGCTAGCCGCGATCGAATGCCAGTTAAGCAACTTAAGTCTGAACTGTTAGAGTTCATGAATAAGTCTAACAAGTTAGTGCTAAAAGAATTTGTGGCTTATCCTTTATTAGCAGGCCCTCTTGCAGCGAAAGTAGCCGTAGGT
>CAXBKC010000223.1:0-6683 GCA_963975615.1 uncultured Oleiphilus sp. | reverse complement strand
AGATTTCCGTCCGCACACAGGACGGCCAGGATCTGGGCACGATGACGATTGAAGCGTTTGCAGAACATCTGGAAACAGATGTTGCACGTTTTGGCCGGACCGGTAGCCACTGAACCAGGCCGCCTAACTTTAATTTACGCAGGAGAGAAGACGCTGTCGAATATGAAGAGCAGTTCCAAGAAACCCGTCATTAACGAAAACATCGACGCCACGGAAGTCAGGCTGGTACTCGCTGATGGCGAGCAGAAAGGTGTGGTGACGATTGAGGAAGCACGAGCAGAGGCTGCAGAGGCCAAGCTCGACCTGGTGTTGATCGCCCCTGACGCTGAACCACCAGTCTGCAAGATCATGGATTACGGCAAGCATGTCTTTGATATCAAGAAGCAGAAGGCTGCCAGCAAGAAAAAGCAGCGCAAGACACAGATTAAAGAAATCAAGTTTCGACCAGGGACGGAAGAAGGGGATTATCAGGTAAAACTACGCAACCTGATACGTTTCCTTGAAGCTGGGGATAAAGCCAAGGTAACAATTCGTTACCGCGGTAGAGAAATGGCACATCAGGAAATCGGCATGACGCTACTTGAACGAGTTGAAAAAGACTTGGAAGAGTATGGGATTGTTGAGCAACGACCAAAAATGGAAGGTCGGCAAATGATGATGGTATTGGCCCCAAAAAAGAGAAAATAGCGCGGTTGCTATTTTCATTAATCTTTCCAATGCGGAGTGAGATAATATGCCAAAAATGAAAGCAAAAAGCGGTGCAACAAAACGCTTTAAAAAGACAGCTGGTGGTTTCAAACATAAGCAATCTTTTACTAGTCATATCTTGACTAAAAAATCGACTAAACGTAAGCGTCAATTACGTGGCTGCAAATTAGTTGCTGCTTCTGATAATGCTTCAATCAAGCGCATGTTGCGTATCTGATTTCAGTTAATTTTTTAGAGATATTTCGTCTAGTAGGAGACAATTATGCCTCGCGTAAAACGTGGTGTTACGGCGAATCGCCGACATAAGAAAGTACTAAAACAAGCTAAAGGTTATTATGGCGCTCGTAGCCGTATCTATCGTGTAGCTAAGCAAGCAGTTATCAAAGCAGGTCAATATGCATATCGTGACCGTCGTCAGCGAAAGCGTCAATTCCGTCGTCTATGGATTGCACGTATCAATGCTGGTGCACGTTTAAATGGTTTGTCATACAGCCGTTTAATTGCTGGATTGAAAAAAGCTAATGTTGAAATAGATCGTAAAGTATTGGCTGATCTAGCCATGAATGATTTCGCAGTATTTACAGTTGTTGTAGAGAAAGCTAAATCAGCGTTAGCAAGCTAAGACTCAATTTTATAGTTAGTTGAATGTATTGAGTTAGTTAAATAGGGGGTGGGGTTACCCGCCCCCTATTTTTATTTTTGGAGCACATTAATGGAAAACCTTGGGCAACTTGTTCAGCGAGCTATTGAGGCTGTCGAAGCCGCGAATAAAATCTCTGAACTAGATCAAGTTCGAGTAGATTATCTAGGTAAAAAAGGTGAAATTACTCAGCTACTCAAAACCTTGGGTAAGCTAGATGCATCTGAGCGACCTGCTGCAGGTGCAAAAATAAATGAAGCTAAAGATGATGTTCTAGTAAAATTATTGGCTAAGAAAGAAATCTTAGAAAATGCAGAACTCTCTGAAAAACTATTAAGTGAAGCTGTTGATGTTACTTTACCTGGTCGAGGTACAGAGTTGGGTGGTTTGCATCCAGTTACTAAAACCATGCGTCGTATCGAACAGTTTTTCTCTAAAGTGGGCTACTCTATTGAAGTTGGGCCTGAAATTGAAGATGACTATCATAATTTTGAAGCCTTAAATATTCCAGGGCATCATCCTGCTCGTGCTATGCACGATACCTTCTATTTTGATGCCAATACATTATTGAGGACTCATACTTCGCCCGTTCAGGTTAGAACAATGGAAGCTGGTAGGCCGCCATTTAGAATGATCTGTCCAGGTCGCGTCTATCGCTGTGATTCTGATCAGACCCACACCCCTATGTTCCATCAAGTAGAGGGTCTGTTGGTCGAAAAAGATGTAAGTTTCGCCGATTTAAAAACAACTATAGAAACCTTCTTGCAGGTATTTTTCGAACGTGATTTAGCCGTTCGCTTTAGGCCTTCTTATTTTCCTTTTACTGAGCCATCTGCAGAAGTAGATATTGAATGGGGCAGAGACGCTGACGGAAATATTAAATGGTTGGAAGTGATGGGCTGCGGTATGGTTCATCCAAAAGTATTTGAATCAAGCGGTATTGATCCTGAAGAATACACCGGCTTTGCCTTTGGCTTGGGCGTAGAGCGATTAGCGATGTTGAGATACGGTGTTAACGACCTCAGAATGTTCTTTGAAAACGATTTGCGTTTTTTAAAGCAATTTAATTAAGTAAGTTTAGATAAGTGGAAGTGCGATGAAATTTAGCGAACAGTGGCTAAGAGAGTGGGTTAATCCATCAATTGACTCAGATGCTTTGGTAGCGCAAATCACAATGGCTGGTCTAGAGGTTGACGGAATTGAGTCAGTCGCAGGTGAATTTACAGGTGTTGTGGTTGGAGAGGTCTTAAGCCTTGAGCCACACCCCGATGCTGACAAATTAAATGTTTGCCAGGTCAGTGACGGCTGTGAAACTTTTCAAGTCGTGTGTGGTGCTTCAAATGTCAAAGAAGGCATAAAGATACCTTTTGCCAAAATTTCTGCCGTGCTTCCAGGTAATTTTAAGATTAAAAAAGCAAAGCTTCGTGGCGTCGAATCTTTTGGTATGCTTTGCGCAGAAGCAGAGTTAGGCTTAGCTGAGCAATCAGATGGTTTGATGGTTTTATCTGCAGATGCACCGGTTGGCGTAAATATTCGAGATTACTTATTGCTAGATGATAAGTGTATTGATGTTGACTTAACGCCTAATAGAAGTGATTGTCTGTCAGTTGCTGGCTTAGCGAGAGAAGTAGGCGTTCTAAATAAAGAGCAAGTTATTCCTCCTAAGTTTGAATCAGTTGCTATTGCTCATCAAGATACCTTTCCTATAAAGGTAGATAATACAGAAGCTTGCCCGAAGTACTTAGGTCGAGTGATCAAGAATGTTAATCTAACTAAAGAAAGCCCGCTTTGGTTACAAGAAAAGCTACGCCGTTGTGGCTTGCGTAGTATTGATCCCGCTGTTGATGTGACTAACTTCGTATTGCTTGAATTAGGCCAGCCTATGCATGCTTTTGATCGAGATCAGTTGACTGGTTCGATTAATGTACGAAATGCTAAGCAAAGTGAGGCGCTTACTTTATTAGATGGGCAAGAACTAACACTTCGAGATGATACTATAGTTATTGCTGATGAGTCTGGACCACTAGCGATCGCTGGAATAATGGGTGGCCAGAGTTCGGGTGTAAGTGATACAACAAATAATATATTTTTAGAATGTGCCTTTTTTGCACCCTTAGCGCTTGCAGGAAAAGCACGTTCGTATGGTCTACATACAGACTCGTCTCACCGTTTTGAGCGTGGTGTTGATTATCAGCTTCAGCATTCAGCAATGGAGAGAGCGACAAGTTTGCTGATAGACATTGTGGGTGGTGAAGCAGGTCCCATTTCGGAAGTAATTTCAGAGGATAAATTACCTAAAACAACGACAGTTAAACTGCGTGAGGCAAAAGTTGCTTCCTTGTTAGGCTTGAAAATTGATACCGCTGAAATTGAAGATATATTGACGCGTTTAGGTTTAACCTTGGTCTCGAAAGAGGTAGATGGCTGGGTCTTTGAGGTGCCAAGCTATCGCTTTGATATTTCAATAGAACCAGACTTGATTGAAGAGATTGGCCGAATTTATGGCTATGATAGATTACCAAAAACCTCAGCTTTGGGTGAGATTACCTTAAAAGAAGATGATGAATCTTCGGTTTCACAAGAATTTTTTGCTGATAGACTTATCAGCTTGGGCTATCAAGAAGCAATTACTTATAGTTTTGTGGAACAAAAGCTTCAAGAAATGATTACCCCTGATCAAGAAAGTATCGCTTTAGCGAACCCTATTTCAGCTGATTTGGCTGTTATGCGAACCAGTTTGTGGCCAGGATTATTAAAAGCGCTATCTTATAATCAGAATCGACAACAGGCTCGGGTTAAATTTTTTGAAACGGGTTTGAAGTTCGAGAAAAAAGACAATGAAATTATCCAGACAAGAATGATTTCTGGTCTGGCATCTGGAACATCTCTGCCAGAGTCGTGGAATAGTGTTGCACGTAAGTTAGATTTTTATGATGTAAAAGCAGATTTAGAGAGTCTTCTTTGTGCTTTGGATGCAACTATTACCTTTGAAAAAGCCGAACATGCAGCTTTACACCCGGGTCAGACGGCAAAAATTGTAAAAAATGGTGAATTAATTGGCTATTTAGGAGCTATTCATCCTAAATTACAAAAATACTTGGATTTAAATGGCCCAGTGTATTTGTTTGAACTATGCTTAAATAAAGCGGTCAAAGGAGCTATACCACATTTTACTGAGGTGTCTAAATATCCAGAAGTAAGGCGTGATTTAGCGATTGTGATCGATCAGCAGGTTCCCTTTGAAAGTGTACGTTCAGAAGTTATTGCCCATGCAGGGCTAGACTTAGTGAATGTAGTACTATTTGATGTTTATGCTGGTGAAAACTTAGGTAAAGGCTTAAAGAGTTTAGGTTTAGCGTTAGTATGGCAACGTACTGATCGGACCTTAAATGATGAAGAAATAAATCAAGCCTTTGAAAGCATAGTGTCGGCACTGAATGCCAAGTTTGGTGCGAATATTAGGAGTTAGTGCATGGGTGCGTTAACTAAGGCCGATATGGCTGAAACTCTTTATGATGAAGTTGGTTTAAATAAGCGTGAAGCCAAAGAAATGGTCGAAGCGTTTTTTGATGAAATATGTGATGCATTGGGTCATAACGAACAGGTTAAACTTTCAGGTTTTGGTAATTTTGATCTTCGTGATAAAAAACAAAGACCTGGAAGAAACCCTAAAACGGGCGAAGAAATTCCTATTTCTGCCCGAAGAGTTGTAACCTTTAGGCCCGGACAAAAATTAAAAGCGAAAGTAGAAGAATATGCTGGAACCCAGTCACAACAATGAATTACCACCAATTCCTGGTAAACGTTATTTTACCATTGGTGAGGTAAGCGAATTATGTGGTGTAAAAGCTCACGTTCTCAGATATTGGGAGCAAGAGTTTGATGATCTATCCCCTGTAAAACGACGTGGTAACAGACGTTATTACCAGCGCGAAGATGTGCTGATGATTCGTCAAATCCGTGGTTTACTCTATGATCAAGGCTATACCATTGGCGGCGCAAAACAAAAGTTGGTCAACGACGATAGCAACGAAGGCTCTACTAATAATGGCCAGTTAATAAAGGAAATGATTAGTGAGCTAGAGGAAGTATTAGCTGTACTAAATAGTTAACTAGCTTAATCTTATAAAAAAACGCCGATTTATTCGGCGTTTTTTTTATTTATTTATAATCAGTCATCATGTATGATTCGCGGCTTAATTTCAGAAGCAAGAAAACGCTTCTGTATGTCGGGACGTAGCGCAGCCTGGTAGCGCACATGCCTGGGGGGCATGTGGTCGGAGGTTCAAATCCTCTCGTCCCGACCAATCTTCTCAATGACTTACCCCAGTCTGAAACCTTATCAATACTCCTGTCAGTCCCGAGTCATATAGGGATGCGTCTAAAATCTGCACAAAAACTGTTTCAGCTTCAATTTAACCAAATCTCTACTTTCTGATATTGCTCAATATCAATACACAATTTGATCTAGGGATGACTCTCTTTGAATGCTACTTTTAGCTGTGCGTGAAACTTTTCCTTCATACCTCGAAAGCATATAAATGATTCAAGTCAAAATTAACAATATTCATGAAATGGGTGCCAGTATTTGAAATATCAGTTTTAAAAACACTGTCAGGCTTGTTATCTTAAGTTCAATTGTTTAAACAAAGCTTTTAGTGAGTTCATGATGACAGACAATAAAACGCAGCTCGAACCTCCAAAAACTACACAAAATGGCGACATTGAAGAGAAACAAACTAGTTTATATTCTGCTCCGTTATTTACCTTTTCGACAAGTAAAAATATTATTTGCGAGTATGGTGCTGCGTCGCGCTTGGGTGAAATTCTTCTGGAATACAAGATTAAATCGGCGCTATTGGTGACAGATGAAGGTATCAAGCAACTTGGTCTTTACCACTCAGCAATGCAATCCCTGGCCCAAGAAAATATAAAGGTGACGGTTTTTAGTGAGGTTCAAGCAGACCCGGTAGAAAATATTGTGCTGAGTGCGGTTGAGGTAGCCAAGTTTGCCGGTGTTGATGCAATCATTGGTTTTGGTGGTGGAAGCTCGATGGATGTAGCCAAGATCGTTTCATTGTTGGCACATCCTCAGAATGATCAGGCCTTGGCAGATATTTATGGCGTTGGAAATGCTCATGGGAAGCGTCTGAAACTGATACAGATACCCACTACAGCAGGTACTGGTTCAGAAGTAACGCAAGTGGCCATTGTAACGACAGGAAAAACAACAAAGGCTGGTATCGTCACGCCTTTATTTTTACCTGATCTAGCCATTCTAGATGCGCAGTTAACCATGGGGTTACCGGCTCATGTCACTGCAGCAACAGGTATT
>CAXBKC010000222.1:0-6702 GCA_963975615.1 uncultured Oleiphilus sp. | reverse complement strand
TGACTCAGGTTCTTTAATGGGGCGGACACGTAGGTCCGCCCTAAACGGTGGCGGTTACTGTCAGTAAGGTGCGTATTATCCCTCTCAATGTAGGGGCAGACCTATGTGTCTGCCCTTGTTTACCTACCTCTAGGTTTCAACCTCTCTCCTGATTTCTAG
Organism: uncultured Oleiphilus sp.; assembly: GCA_963975615.1. Taxonomy (GTDB): domain Bacteria; phylum Pseudomonadota; class Gammaproteobacteria; order Pseudomonadales; family Oleiphilaceae; genus PZPK01. Next base: position 6,543 of record CAXBKC010000222.1, on the reverse strand, counting down.
GTATGCTAAATTATTCTTTCTAAACCCGTCGAATTCGACGTACTTAAAACCATGGAACAGTGGCCGTTTTGCTTAGACCAAAACTATCAAACTCTCCTGGTAGAGGATTATCCAATATCTCACTAAACTGAATATATCGCCGGTGATTGTGGCCGTTAGAACCACTTTCTAGTTCCACAAAAGGGTTATCTAATCCTTTTGTAAACATTTTGGCCTTATATGCTTTAACTTCAGAATCAGTAATTGATCCTCTTTTTATCAACCGATTCAACTTTGACTGTGTCATATTCGATTGAATTCGAGAAACCATCCTATATTTAGCTTCCACCGGAATAGTTTGAATATCACTAATCGCACAATACCCAGCTAAGCCACCTAGCCAATTAGAGTTTTGTAATTGAGCTAGGCGCTCCACACTCGAATGAACTCTCAAAACTTTTCCTAGCATCACTTTATATTGTGGAAAACTCACACCAATATCTGTTGCTTTAATATCGAAAAGTGTTTTGTGCAGTTTTGCATAAACCTTATTCATCAAAACATTTTCACGCATTTCAGCATCAGGTTTTAATTCAATATCTAAAAAAGAATTCATATGCCCCCCTAAACCCTGATATTCGACACATAAGCCAAACCCTTTTTACCGAGGTAAAAAGAAGACACTCCAGCATTTTCGATTTTATCTCGAAAATCTAAAGCAGCTTCTCTATCAATATCTAAGTCAATATTGAGTGTTCCACCAGCCTTTTCCATCAAAGAAGTAACCTCGCCTATACCTTTTATTTTTTCTTTACGTACATAAGGATTACCCCATATTTTCTTTTTCTCACCCGAAGTATAGCGAGCCATAAAATCCTTCTTAGTAAACCCATTATTAGAAATACCGCTTAATCCACCTGCCTTTGTCTTAGCAGACGATATATCAAATTCTGTTGATAAACGCTCCATCTGAAAATATAAAGCAGAACAATAAAGACTGATAAGCAAAACTTCTTCGTTCCGGTTTAAGCCATTGAATTTCTCAAACTTATAATTTAAGGAAACAAAAGCTTTGTTCACTCGGTTTTCATTCGGCACTGGCTTAAGTTTAAATATTTCTTCGAGTCGCCCAATAATAACCAAAGGGTTAAGATTAATTTTTTTTTCAATCTTTATACCGTCAAGAATAAAATCACATAACCCATCTACATCTAGCGATAACACCCCCCATAATTGTGAAGAGTAATCAGAGCAAAATATCGGATCATCAACCTTAATCATTCCTGTATAAGAGTTTTGGTCTTCACTACCAGAAATATTTCTGATATATGTCATCTCCTGATTGATATAACTTGGTATATCTTCAAAAGTAACTAATGGCTCAATTTCTTTGAAGTAGTAAATTGCATTAGCTCTTGCTTGATACAGCTTTCTCTGGTCACCAATTAATCTATTCAACACGCCCATTACGGTGTCATGTGTAACTGTTCGTGATATATAATTTTCTTTCTTTTTTAAGCTAGTCATTGATCCAACAAACTTTCTTCCCTGTGCCGGAATCGGCTCATTATTTGAGCCATCAAGAAATGAATTACGCCAACTAGACTCATACTTAATTTCAATTTTCATAATTATGAATACCTTTATTTTTGATAAAAGTAAGTTGCAAATTCACTTTCTGGGGTTACCGAAATACTATTTTCATCACGTTTAATACGCATCATTTTATTGCTATCGTTGTAATCAACTAAGACATCATCAACATACATGTATGATTTTGCTTGGCGAATAGATAGCTCACCAATTAGTTCAATAGTGCTGTCTACAAGAACTTGTATAGCATCTTGATTTAACAAAATACCTACCTCACCTTCTTCAAAAATAGTTCCACGGCGAACATAGTTTTCATGAAAAGTAGCGACTGGCTTAAGCTTTGGGTTTAGAGATTGAATAAAGTCTTGTACAGCCTGTGCGACACTTTTACCCTGTCCTGCTTTTATCCCCATCGCTTCTCTATCAAACTTTCTATCCAGTGAGATAAATTGCAGTTGTTCAATACTAATTGAGCCATAAGCAATATATTTAGTATCACCAAAAGTAGTTTTTGAGAAGAATGATGAATTATCTCGCTCACCAGCTTGACCAAACTGTTCAAAATTACCGTTACCGAGCTGATCAACAAAATCTTCAATTAATAGAGGGCTAGTACGCTTATTTTGACTAGAAGGAACAACATAACCGCGGATTAATCCAGTCAGAGAAGCAAGCATATTAGTTAAATCATCCATTTTGCTTTTGTTGGCATAATGCACATCAAAAGCTTGGCTTCTAAATAAATGGTGGCGTATACAGTTTTGACTGATATACAAGGGTGTCTTTTTGAAATCAATGTCGGTTGCTTCTTTTTTATATTTGTAACCTGTTTCTTCTTTCACTTTACCTGTTAAATTTGTGTAACCACGAAGCTTTGGTAAGGTATGGTTATCTACAGTTTTCCCTCCATCTCCTGTTAATGAGGTTGGTCCATTCCAATTAACCACTCCATGCCCAATCGCCTTTATTTTAAAATCAACACTTTTAATTCCCGTTACTTTTTCCATGATTTATTCCTCATCTTCTGTTGTTGTATTCAATTGTTTTATTGATATCGCGCCTATGGGCTGTTTATCACTAACGGCGTAATAAATTGCGTGTGGGTGTTTGGCGGACTTACCGCCAACTTGAAGTAAATCTTTTTCTGTATAGCTCAAGTAAATAGGAGATTCCGGCTCTCTGGCTTCGTTTAAAAGCAGGTTATCGTTGTATGATTTAGTGCCGCCCATTATGTTGTGATGTTTTTTAAACATATGTGCGAGCAAGTCTTTGTCACTTTGACCATAGCCTCGAATCGCATTAGTGGAATAGGTAAGGTTATCGATATTGCTATTGTCATCCATCGGTTCCGAATAAGCATATTCATCAACAAACTGAATCTTATTAGCAACCGTTACATCGACAACCGCTAACTGAACAAACCGGTTATCTCCACGAAGAGAACCTTTACTTATTTTGGCTCGTTTTTTATCTTTATTTTTCTTTGGTGGCATAACAATTGGATCAACCACTTTAGCGTTAATAGTATTAACACTATTTTTTAACGAAGCGACCAGATCACTTTCAATACGACTTCGCGAACCTTCTTGGTGGTGGAACTCTTCGTATAAGGTATAGATATCTGGCAAGATAAATATTTTATTTTCGAGTGCATTAAGTAAAAACTGATACCAAGATCGGACAGAACTCAGCACATACATTTTTGATAAAAATCGAGAGGCTGGGCTGCTCCCCTTGCCATCAGCAATGCTTTCTGGCACAGATAAGGTGTATGTATTTACTGTATCATTCTCGCCAAATCGGTCTAAACGGCCTAAGCGTTGCAACGAGTCTTCTGCGCTGGTGATTTCTGCAACCATATTGTCACAAGTGATATTAAGCGAAGCCTGTACAATAGGCCCACTACGTAGCACTTCAAATTTTCGAGAACCATTCCGGCAGAAGGCCTCATACACCTCTTCAAACCATTTTTGCTTATCACTTTTCTTAAACTTTGAATGCAATAAAACGGAATTTTCAACGTTCTGATTAGCAATAAAACTATTCTGAGCCGTTAGAGCCATATTACTGATTACAAAAGTAAAATCCCCCTGAGGTAGAAATAGTGGGTTCTTTGAACCAAGATCTGAATCATTAAATATTTTAAAATCTATCTGATACTTGCTCTGATTAAATGAGGGCATCACAACAATATCGTCTTTATGGATACCTAATAATTCCTCAACATAAACATAGTGCGGCGTCGCCGAAACCAGCAATGTGTTTGCGTCATGCTCACGCATTTTTTTGGCTGCGATTAGCTCAGCAAACAACAAGTTAAATGCAGGCATGTTGACGTATTCATGAAACTCATCAAACACCACATGCACATTAAGAAAATCAATTAGAGTATTTGCTTTTGTGTGACTGATTACTGAACCTAAAATTTGATCTATCGTGGTAATCACCACATCACCCGAAAAATATTCATTTTCTTGTATTGGCTTGTCCCAACTATTGTGAAACTTAAACTCTCCCGTATTAATTTCTATTGTTGCATCTGGTAAATATTGTTCAGACGTCAGTTCATAAAACAATCCCTGGCAAACTTGCACGCGTGGACAAACCCAAATAATTCGTTGTGCCCCTTGTAGCTTTGCCCATTCAAGCGCAATTTTTGTTTTACCGCAGCCTGCTGCACCAGCGAGTACAGCAACATCTTCTGCATGAGTTAGTTTTTCTGCGATTTCTTTCTGCTTTAAGCTCCTTTCACTATTTGGAAAAAAGGAGCTCAAGCAAGTTTCGATATGAGATACAAGGCTTGTTTCTTGCGAAAGAGTTTTAACGGCTAGCTCATCCAGCTTCTGAAATATAATTGCATCATGAAGTTCTGAAGCAGAAAGTGATGAAACAAGTCGGTCAGCCGTAATGACGCATGATCGAATAACATTATTCAAAGCATTAGTTTTGATTTGTTTTTTGTTATTGGAAACATTTTCTTCAGGTTCATATTCCTTATATGCAGGTAATGACAAAGCACTTGGCAATAGATCTTCCAAATCAACTTCAATTGAAGTCAAGTAAACACGACTAAGCTTCGAATCATCTTCTTTTCGGTATTTTCTATCGATACCACAGACTTGGTTCAGTAACTTAATAGCGTCTTTTGCAACCGTTAAGAAATCGATATCTTTTTCATTCGCTTTAAACTTTTTGTAAATATCTTTGTATGTTAAAAAACTATTTTTATCCTTTCGGTACGGCTTAGCGTGATGCCAATAAATAGCATGTTTGATTGACCACTTATTAGCAGGATTAATAGATTTTAGCTCTGTATTATCCAGCAAATGAAATAACAACAATGATATTTCATTGTGCCTTGGGTGCTTATCAAAGCTAAATTTTGTCGTATCAATATGCTGCCCATCTTCTGCTATAAAGTTTTTTTGCTTCGGATTTTTAACCCAATTTTGAAACTCCGGGTCAATTTTTCCAATATCGTGTAAACAACCTGCAATAAAGTTAGCATTGGTAAAACCAGTTTGATCTGGAATTAACTTTTGATGCAATAACTCAGCAATATAACCAACAGCAAATAAATGCTCGACTAGTGGCTGTAATTTTGTATTTGCATAAAACACCCCTGCTTGGGGTTTATCTGTTATAACATCCATAAATACCTCTTTCTCTGTCATATTCACCGGCACCCTTCCAACTTCATCAAACTTGTCCCTTTTCCCCACGACCCATAACAGATCACTCCTAGATCTTGACCTTATCCAATGGCAACTCACTGCGGTGCTTTTACTGGCTGTTTTTCTTAATAACTTTTTAACCGCCAACAAACCTTCTTGAGTAATTAACGTTTGCCATGTGTTATCACCAATACGGTCGGCAAAGGCATCTAGCACTCGACGTGTTTTTTTGAGTGCATTTTTTTCACACTGGGATATGAAGGTGACCATCATTAATGTGTTACCTCTGTTTCCCTTGATGATTTAATTACGTTCACCCTATTATTAGACCAACTGTAACAATCAGTTTGTTTTTAAAATATGGCGAATCTGCCGTAATTAGAAGAATTGCGATCAAGCATCATTGCCAGCTCCCGCATTCAGGGCAATCGCTTTAACCTCATTAAACATGTATTCCAATGCTTTATGATCGGTAAAGGCTTGTAAGCATTGCTGGCGAAACTCTTGTTCTGTCGCGCCTTCTTTGGCACAGATAAATGCCCAAGGTAGGATGATGGCGTCTTTAATTAAATCAGCCACATCGAACACTAAAGCGCCTCGCCGAGTTTTACCGTGCATCACGGCGAAGCCATGAGGTATACCAAGCACCCAGAGCGTGGTGGCGGCTAAGCCATAGGCGAGATAGTTACCATGATTTAGAAAGGCATTGGCTTTGTCGGCGCCTTCGCGTTCACGCTTGAAGTCGCCAAAATTAATTGAACGCACAATGTATTTGTAGAGTGACTTGGTAAGTTGAGCTTCGGTCAAGAGTAAGTCTGCATGTTTTTCTGCTTTGAGTAGCCGCTCTTGATAACGACTGAGTGCATTTTGAAGATCGGTATGTTGAAGGCTAATGCCTTCATTTTGTAGATCTCGATCTTTACTCCAAACTTTTTCAAGGTAGGTAATTCGTGATTGCTGAATCTTTACGCCTGCGGCAAAGCGTTTGTCTGCTTCGAACCAGAACCCTAGCCAGCCTTGTAGGTATTCTGTAGGCCGATATTCACTTTGAGGTGTCATCCACTCTACTTCATTGGCCATTAATAATGGCGTTCCACCGCCTCCACAAAAGCCAATAAGCACACCTGCTTGCGCCAGCATTCTCATGGCGGCCTGAGTAATAGAGGTTCCGCTTCCTAGCAATATAACTGTGGTGTTCGCGATGGGTATATTGAAATACTGGTTCTGCTTTTCTGCTTCAGTTAAATACAATACGCGACCATCTTTCTGCATTACTCGACAGTATTCCAGGTAGTAC
>CAXBKC010000221.1:0-6707 GCA_963975615.1 uncultured Oleiphilus sp. | reverse complement strand
TATGACCGTAATTCAGCGTTCCCGCTCCTGCCAAAAAGTCTAGGTACTCGTTGCCATCTTTATCATAAAGATATTCCATTTTGGCTCTGTTAAAAACACGTGGAAATGAACGAGCATAACTTTGTACTTCTGATTCGATTTCGTCAAAAATTTTCATATATAAAGGTCTCCTGAGATGACCGATTAAATTTAGGTTAAATTAAAACTCAATTAAGTGAGCGCTATTATAAGTCTGCGCTCTAACTAGGTGATGTAGGGCTTACATTAAAAGGACCGATACGTACTAAATTTTCAGTATCATGCACGCCCTGAAAATGAAGATCTTTCGTAAAGAACTCAGTTTGTATAAGTTCAGTTTGGAGTTCTTTAGCAACACTTCCGAATAAGGCCCAAGAGCCGGGATTGTTGTCTGTGATCGTAGTTTCTAAATAACTAAGCTGATTCTGAGCATTTCGATTAATAATATTAAAAAGCATTTTTTTTGCTAAGCCTTGACCTCTTGCTTTTTCACTAACCGCTACCTGCCAAATAAACAAAGTATTCGAGTCGGCTGGCATGATATAACCAGAGATAAAGCCCAGCACTTCTTGACTATTTTCATCTACAGCAAGCACCGAGGTATTCGAAAAGTGCGTACACTGCAATAAATTACAATACATTGAGTTTGTATCTAAAGGCGGACAACTAGCTATTAAGCTGTGAACATCAAAGCCATCCACATCTTCCGGCTTTCTTAAAACTATTTGCGACATAAAAATTTTTTCCCTTTGGAAAACAATAAAAGTTCAAAATAATTCCGAGCCATATTATTTAGAATACTAAACGTTATTTATTCTATTTTTACACTAAAACAGTAAAATACTTCAATTAATGGCGTAAAAACGATAGAACTGCTCAAATTTGACTTTATTACTTAGAACGCGAAGTATAGTACACTAAACATATCTAAATTTCCACGTGCTATACGTTGAAGACGAAAACAACTCAAAGAACCTTCAAAGCCAATATTATGTATAAAGCAGCTAAAGAAACCAATAAGCAACAAGTTCAAATTAAACAATTTAAGGTATACTCAAAAAAACGCTCACCTACCAACGAGGATGTTTTTTTGAACCATATTGACGAAGTGTTAGTTGCTCTAAGACGGGTTATTCGGGCAACAGACCTGCATTCAAAACATTTATCAAAAACAACAGGTCTAACCTCTCCCCAAATTCTGTTACTTCACACCATTAGAGAAAAGGGTGAAGTTACAATAGGAGAAATCGCTCAGGATATGAGCCTTAGTCAGGCAACAGTGACCACCATTATTGACCGGTTAGAAAAACGAAAATTAGTATTCAGAGAGCGCTCTACAGCAGATAAGCGCAAAGTTCATGCTTATTTGACTGATGAAGGCCATGAAATACTAAAAACAGCACCGGTCCCCCTTCAAGACCAATTTGCAAAACATTTTGCAGACTTACAGGAGTGGGAAAAAACCATGATCATTTCAAGTCTTCAACGGGTAGCCCATATGATGGACGCACAACATATTGATGCGTCACCCGTTCTTGATATAGGCACTTTAGACAGACAATCTACCCCTGTAGATTTACCAGATGAGTTTAGTAAAAAATAATAAGCCGTAAATGTGTTTTCAGGGCGCAGACAAACTTTAAGCCGGCAACCTACACTTAAACCAAGCCCACCACAGCCCAGAAAAAATAATAATTTCTATAATAAACATAACAATGAAATCACTTATCAAGCCATAAATCGAAAATGATAACACTCGAAACAACAATAAAAAGGTAGAAAATATTGCTGAGAAATAGAGTGAAGCCTCGATGTAATTGGGCCTAAATGAAGACACCAGCATAGCCACACCTAAGCCTACTTGTAACCCACCATAAACTGAAAAGAATTCGACAGGTCCTGAGGGGGAAATTAACTGAAAGCCTAAAAATTTGGATGCTGAATCCAGCTGTAGCGCGCACCAAAGACCCGACATAAGATATAAAAAACCAAATAGTCTATATAAAAACAACATACTTACCTCTCATTTTTAAAACCACCACTTAGATATACGTCTTCTAATCTGTTTTGGATTAGATTTTTAATTGTTTCGCCAAGCTCTAACTAGATATACCCAAAATAGTAAAACAACAAATGAGTCAGTGATTCTTTCTTGCTATCTATTCTGAACGAATCTACTATCTATCTTCCTTCAAAGTAAGAAATAGATAGGTTACATATTTACATGCATTCTTTTCATCAAACCCTAAACAAATTGGTCGCCATGCCAGTTCCTGCAGTGTGCAAACGAGCACTCTGGCGGGTATGTGTATTACGCCCTACATGCGGTGCGGTATTGATAGGAAAATTAACTCACTAGTCTATTTTCAAACTTTCAAAAGGCCGCGCTTTAAACCGCGGCCTTTTTTGTTTCTTCTTAAAACATTCTGGTCGCTCTTTAAAACACTTAACTCATTAGATCAGGAATAGAGACCTACAAATGAGCCAACATGCTTAAAATGGTTTTATAAGGAGAACATCATGTCAATACCAGCAGCTTACACGGCTGTCATCTTAGTTTGGGCAACAACACCGCTGGGCATCACTTGGAGCGGTGAAACGATCCACCCCATTTTAGCGGCATTGCTACGTATGGCTATGGCATCAGTATTAGGTGTGGCCCTGCTCAAATTCAGTGGTATTCATTTCCCTTGGCATAAAAGAGCTCGACGCACCTACGCCCTGTCTTGCATCGGAGTGTTTGGCGGCATGTTCTGCACCTACTTGTCTGCACATTATTTATCATCAGGCGTCATCTCGGTGATGTATGGCTTAACCCCTATATTCTCTGGTTTGTTTGCATGGAGTTTATTGAAAGAACAAGATTTTGGCCCACAACAGTGGCTAGCAACTCTGGTATCTCTAGGCGGTTTAGTACTTATTTTCAGCAGTAATATCGTGGTGAATGATTATCGAGCACTCTTATTGCTACTTCTTGGCGTGGTCTTGTTTAGCATTAGCGGTGTCTTAGTTAAGCGTGAAAGCAATAAAGAAGGTGGCTCTGATGTACACCCATTTGCGGTGGCGGTAGGTGCAATTACAACATCTATTCCCGCTTATGGACTTGCTTGGCTGATCATGGAAAAAGGCCAACTGCATATAGATGAATGGGGCATGCGTTCGATACTAGCTATTATATACTTAGCTATTTTCGGATCCTTAATCGGCTTCTTTAGTTATTTTTATGTATTGAGGCACCTTCCAGCGACGACAGTAGCACTGGTCACATTGATCACACCCGTGTTTGCAGTCGCCATGGGCTATGCATTTAATGAAGAAGCTCTAGAACCGACATTAATCTATGGCGGTTTATTGGTTATGGCTGGGCTAGGTATTTATTTTTGGGGTGGGAAGTTAAGGCGTATTGCTTAACGTTTTGTATGTTCAAACATAATGTTTATAGGGTGTGCTCGCGCACCCTATAGAATAAAAACAGACATAAAAAAAGCGCCCCTCAAATAGACCCTTTACTCGAAGGTACGCTAAAATATGAAAGCCTTATTAACAAACTAGTTTCCGAAATACATTTGCTCAAAATATTCTTTTAACTGTGCATAACAGATAGCTTCATCTTTACTACTTAATTCGAATAGCATTGCACCTTTTACACGTAACATAGCACTTACCTCTCTAATCATTAGTAGTGAACAAAGCTGGAAATACAAATCATTAACAACTTTATCTAATAAGTGTACGACTTTAAGCACACTCAACTAATGTTTTGCATAGACAGTGCCAAGTTAAATAACTTCCCCAAAAAAAGAACATAGTAATTAGATATCAATGAGTTACGACTAGATTTTTTTAAAAGCCCTTCCTCAAACTTTCTATAAAGCTCAATCGAAAGGCTAAACCAGCCTCATAATGAAGCGATTTTATTATTATAAGTTCAGCTTTGGTGCATTTTCTCTGGTTTATAAGCCTTAGCCTTTAACTAAGTTAAAGCTGTTGCGATAAAGCTTTTCAAGCCTGGTAGAGCCCCAAAATACGGGAGCATCTTAATTGGAATATCTGGGTATTTATCCCGAACAACTTTCACTTCATTTGGCACATCGGTGACGACATGACGCCCTGCGGATAAAAAGTAAGGGAATACACAAATTTCAGTGGCACCCTGGGCAATAACCTTCTCCAAAGAGTCGGGAATCAGTGGTTCTGCTAATTCAAGAAAACCAACGCCTACTATAGGGTACTCTCCGTCCACCAAGCGAGATAACTGGCCGGCAAGTTCAGCTACTTCTTCATTTGAAGCAGCACGTCGACTTCCATGGGCAACTACAACTAAGGCTTTCACTCGGTCATTCTCCATAACTTTCCGTCACATCGGTGATAGTTTTTACACGATGCTAGACAACCTCTACAAGGTAGTCGAGTGTATTTATTAACACCTTTAGCAGAGCTTGTATTATCGAACTGATTCATTCCAGTTTGAAGCTTATCTTGAACATATTTGCCTTTCACCTCATACCTCTTAAAACAGCAAAACTCATAAGGAATTAGTCCGCAAAAAAGCAACTAAGCTAGTACATTCTTTAAGGCCTGATTAAGGTCTAGATAACGAAACTGAAAACCTGCATCAAGTAGTCGTTTTGGATAGACATGCTGCCCATAAATCAGTAAATCAGACATTTCACCCATCGCCAACTTCAGCACAAATTCAGGTACCTTAAAGATGCAAGGACGATGTAACTCACTTGCCAAGATTTTAGAAAAAACTTTATTACTGACTGGCTTGGGTGCAGTCGCATTAAATGGCCCATTTAATTCAGCGTTATTTAGTAAAAACAGTATCACATTCACCATATCTTGAATGTGAATCCAAGACATCACTTGCTGACCATTGCCGATCGGGCCGCCCAAACCTAAACGAAAAGCGGGCAACATTTTAGCCAATGCTCCACCCTTTTCAGCCAAAACAATACCGGTCCTTAATAAGCAAACACGGGTTTTTTCAGTTTGCGCTTTAAGTGCAATAGTTTCCCATTCTTCACATAAAATACTACTAAATTCAGGGTAAAAATCGTCAAAGTTCTCATCAACATTCCGCTCACCTTGGCGACCATAAATACCGATGGCACTACCTGATATTAATGTATGCGGCGGAATATCAGCTGCCAATATTTTATCTGTGAGTTTGGCGGTTAACTGCCAACGACTTTCACATAAAATCTGCTTCTGTTTTTCCGTCCAACGCTTGTTAACAATGGGTTCGCCTGCAAGATTGATAATTGCATCGAGCTTGTTGAAGTCTATATCATCAATATTATCGACAATACTTTCTAACTGAGGCGTCGGTGTCGAGAAGCGGTGTTTGGCACAAGATTTAGTACGAGTAAATAAGACAATCTGATGATCAAGCTGAATAAGTTCTTGAATTAACGCTTGGCCAATTAAGCCGGTACCACCTGTGATCAGAATTCTCATAAGTCACCTTAACTAAGGATTATTCAATATTTTTGAATCAGCTCAAAACTATTTAGCGACAAGGCTTTTAATGGCTGATATTTGTAATCGATTCTTGCCACATGGTTTTTTTCAGTACGTTGACCATTTTCAAAAACTTCAATATTGCTTAAGCCTTCGAAGCTAAGTAAACGTTGATTGATAATGTCATATTCTAAAGCGATAGGATCAAGCAAGAGATTGATAAAAAAGTTACGCGGATTTAGCTCAATCGTAACCGAGACATCATTAGCTTTCACTTCAGTTGCTTCAAAGTTAATAAGCCTGGAACGGGTAATCGCAAGGAAAGTGAATTCGAGCCCTTTGTCTTTTCTAAAGGAACGCCACCGAGACTCAATCATGCGATCAAAGCCCGAGTCTACCACCACTAAAGAGTCATCAAGTTTCACCTTTGATTCGCTTCGTTTTTTATCCGTTTCTATCAACACATGAAAGTTAGCATCAGCTGTATTTAACGTAACATGAGTCCGTTCACCACTTCGTTTATCATAAAAAGTCATATCTGGCGCTAAGGGGTTTTTCCCATAATCGAGCGTTTTTTCAGCAAAGATATCACCATCTGGATTGATATAAGTGACAAAGGCTGAGAGATAGTCACCGGCATCATTTAAGATCACTTGGTGGTTTTCTGTATACAGCAAGTCTAGTGTTTCTAGATCTACCGCTTTACCTTCAAAACTAAGCAATTGATCAGCATAAGTATTCAAGGCCATAAGCAGCATAAAACTAAATACACTTACTTTCAGAGCATGATGACTATTTTTGATAATTAACATGCCGATTCTTTCTTGAAAGAAATCGAAGATGCAATCGACATCCTTAATCTAGGCAGCAAAAACACTAGCGCTACAATAGAAAACACACACCACTCGAGTACCAAGAACCAGATGTTATCATCAGAAAAATTCAGAGCCTCTAAGCGCCTTCCTGCAAGGTACGAAATGGGACCCATCAAAGAACAAGCAAATACAAAAAAGTAAGTTTTCTTCACCAGCCAAGCAAGCGACAAGGGTAAGGTAAAACAAAAACCTAGCCACAATGTGGCCAACCAGATTGGTAGGTCTAAGTAAGGTATTGCTGGACTAACAACTGAAAATTGATAAACCCCAATATACTTAAGAACGCTGTCGATTATCATCCCGAAACTGCCTAGCAGCAGCAAAGGAAAGATGCTTACTGGCAACTGC
>CAXBKC010000220.1:0-6727 GCA_963975615.1 uncultured Oleiphilus sp. | reverse complement strand
CCCGTGCTCTCCTGCACGAGCAGCCTCAATCGCCGCATTCAGAGCAAGTAGATTTGTTTGTTCAGCAATACCACGGATCACATTTAAGACCGTACCAACATTCGTTGTATCATCAGCTAACTTCTTCACTGTAGAAGCGGTTTGCACTACCTGTTCTGAAAGGTTATTAATGGAGCTTTGGGCTGTATTCATTGCGTCAGAGCTTTGTTTTGCGGCACTATCTGCATCATTTGCTAGGTCGGCTGCATTAGCTGCATGACGTGCAACTTCCTGAGCCGTCGCACTCATCTCAGTCATTGCTGACGCAACATGCTCTGTAGATTGATGTGCAGTATGAACCCGCTTTGATACCCCATCGGTTGCATCAGATAAGCTTGTAGATGCCTGACTTAGTTTTGAATTACTTTCTAGTAGCTGCTGCGATATATGCTGTAAAAACCCCTGCAAACGGCGAGAAGCTTCAGCCAAACGACCTAACTCATCATCACGATAGATATCAATGGTATTAGATAACTGCCCAGTACTGATACGATCAATAATGGTAATAAGCCGCTTACTTGGTATTACAATATGCCTACTGACAACGATTATAATTAATATTGAGAATAATATGGTGACCGCACAAGAAATAGCTAATAACAATTGTGTTTTTGACTCTGCATTTTCTGTCGTTTCGTTTTGTAAGTCACGTAAAGACCCATCAATAAAATTAACAACATCAGCTAAAGTCTGCGTTGGCTTTCTATCAATCCCTTTAACAGCAGCATCTGCTGCTTTATGATCGAAGCTTTGGCGCTTAAATTCCTTCAGCCCTCTGCGATAAGCTTCTCCCATCACTTTATGTTCTGAAATAAACTCATCCAATAATGCTTTTGCTTCTGGGTAATTTGCTACTTTTTCTGCTAGACGTTTTGCTTCATCTCGAACATGCTGCTCCTCTTTTTGAAATTTCCCCCAGTACTTATCTAATGCTACCGAATCATGGCCTCTTATTAAGACATTCTTCCATTCCTGAACCTGTTTTTTGAACGACAATGACAGGTCTTTTATATCAAATTCATATTGGACTTCTTCAGCAAGCAAGACCTCAAAAGAACTAACTGTCTTTTGATATTGCATGAATGAGTAAACCGCTGCCAACACCATAGCTAAAGATGCCACTCCCACTATTAGAATTAGCCGATTTAAGATACTTTTTTGAAACCAATCCATATAGAAACCCCGAACAATACAACAGACAAAACCTACCTTAAGAGACCTTTGGGCAATTACTACTAGATCAGTAGCGGCGCACAACAAGACCTTAAAGAAACAATCTCTTGAGTATAGACAAGCATTGCTACTTTATTAATATAAATGCAGTTATTTTCAACAATTAATATTAAAACTTTACTAATTACACTTACTTGCTTTTATAATGCCGGCCTTTCACTTATAAGCTCGTCCAAGGCGGTAGTTATATGCCCGATTCCATTCCTTTAATTATCATAGCGTTAGCTAGTTTCGGCTTGCTTTCAGTCATCTTTGAAGAAGTCATCCACATCAATAAAGCCCAGAGTGTTTTATTTTTTGGCACCTTATCTTGGCTGCTTCTTTTTATATTCTCGACTCCCAACTTAGAGCAACATCATAAAATAATTGATGGGCTCTATGAGAATATAGGAGAAATAGCCGGTTTATGGCTGTTTTTATTAGCCGCAATGACCTTCGTTGTTTATCTCAACAAAAAGGGTTTAATTGAAAGTATAATTTATCGATTTCTTCCTGAAGAAGTAAAAGAACGTAACCTGCTAGCCTTTATTGCTCTGTTCGCATTCTTATTTTCATCTCTTGCAGACAATATTACCGCCACTCTTATTTCAGTAGCCTTAATTCTTTCTCTGAACATGCCAACAGCCAAAACGATACGCTTTGCCGCGGTGACTGTTTTTGCTGTGAACTCTGGGGGCGTTTCTATGATTACTGGTGATGTCACCACCTTGATGATCTTTTTAAATGGTAAAGCCTCAATTATCGATCTACTCTTTCTCGCCATTCCTTCATTGAGCGCAGTCATTGTATTGACTTTTATCATGGGGTTTTCACTCAACGAAACGATTCAAATCCCGCGTAATGCCGACACACACGAACCCGTAGATGTCGCTATCGCCTTAGTTTTTGTGCTCACAATATTTTCTACCATTTTATTTAATATTCTTTTCGACATTCCACCTGTACTCAGTTTCCTTTTCGGTTTATCGATTATGTTCTTAATCGCAAAAGCCTTCGGTGAAGACACTCAGAGCTCACCTATTTTAAATTACATTCGCCAAATTGAATTCGATACTTTATTGTTTTTCTTAGGTATTTTATTATTGGTTGGTGCTCTTAAAGAAATTCAGGCCCTAAGTAGTTTTATCACAGTCTATGAGCTGCTACCGACATGGTTGGCTAACTATGTGATGGGTTTATTATCTGCGGTAATAGATAACGTTCCACTGACGGCAGCATTACTCAAATCTGACGTTGTGATGAATACCAGCCAATGGCTCACCCTAACGTACGCAGTTGGCGTAGGTGGCTCATTACTTATTATTGGCTCTGCAGCGGGTATTGTTGCTATGAGCAAAATCAAAGGCCTAACATTCTTAATTTATCTTAAGTACTTCTTCGCCTTACTCTTAGCCTATTCCGTTGGTTTTTCGGGGGTTATGCTACTTGGGGAATTTTTAAACCTAAGTTAACTTTCAAGTTAATTTGCCACGCAACTTACTTGCTCACATGAGGCAGGGGTTTCGTGGCTTATGTATTGATTAATTTCCCGCTTACTATCAAGTAGGTTTTGGTTATCTGGCTCGCTCTTCAAAGCGCAACTTATTGCATTTTTTGCTGCTGAAAGACAACCACGTTCAGCCAAGCTATAAGCTAAATTATTCCATGCAATGGCTGAGCTTGGTTTCATATTTAGAAAATCAGAGAAGAATTCCACCGCGAGCTGATATTGTCCCAAAGCATAAGCGGTATTACCGGCACCAAAATAGGCAATACTGTTTTCCGGCCATTTATCTAGTATCGTCTGGTAGCCCTGAAGCGCAGCCTTGAGTTCACCAACCTGCTCTAACTGACTAGCGGAGTTTATGGCACCTTCTGCGGTAGCAGTCTGAGGAAGTTTGTCTGGAGATGTGATCACGACCGCCCACGAATCCGCGCGCCGCCAAGTCTTTTGAAATAGACTAAAGTCTACCTCGTGAATATATTCTACACCCGAACGCAAACTGAGTTTTCGGCGCTCTAAATCATAAGCCATGACAACACTAAAATGCCAAACAGGTAGCCAGTTAAACCCTAGGTTTTGCATGACCAGAACAGGATTACCGGCATGAACTTCAGTAAGCACATCAATAAAATCTGGCTCTAAGGGATAAACTAACATCCCAAATCGCCTAGCACGCGCGATCATTTCAGTCGTAACAGTACCTTCTTTCCCTGGTATATATAACTTCCCTCTCAGCTGCTCAGGACTGATATCGATTCCCTGAACCCCTAACATCGTTGCCAATGAAGATGGGCCACACTGATCTTCTACTTGAGGATAAAAAGGAATGTTTTTGATTTCATGAGTTTGGGCTAAACCAATCAATCTATTATCGTGCAGGTCTAGCGGCATGCTCGCACATGCCACCAGTAAGTAAGCACTCACAGCAACAAAACTGTACTTACTTAGACTAGTCACCACATTCAATCTGCCAAACACACTCACTTTATTTATTAATGCACTTCACAAAACCAAATATGTCCGTTGCACAGAGCATATCGGTTACGATAAAAATAACAAGAATAGTTAATAGAACACCAAGAACACCACCGGCAGGCTGCTCAGCTAATTGGATATTAAGCTGCTGAATTTCTGCTGCCGTCAAACTTGCAATACGATCATTGAGCTCGGAAGCGGTTACACCTAAGTCCGCTAACTGCTGCTTCAATTCATCGCTTGCCAAAGCCGCTTGTAATTCTTGAGTGCTATATGATGCACCATTTGAATTAATCATTTCAGATGTTGGTACCATCGCAGCTTGAGTAAATGCACTGCTTAGTCCAGACATCATAATAACAAGGATCATCACGTGCTTTAATATGCGACTATTTAATGATATTTTCATTTTAAATTCTCTCAGTTTTTGTGATTTAGTTTTTATGGTTTTAAACAGTATAAGCTAGTTAACTCACCAAGCCCTTCCCTTACAATTGCTCTATAATTACTTCTCATATTCGATTAATTAACATAATAGTGGCTAACGAAGCCATTATTAACGAGGATCAGCATGACTGAATTAACAGAAGACCTATTACAAACCTTTTCAGACCGAGTTGCTGATATTTGTAATGATTTAGAATTAGATCCCGATCAAATGCTCCAAGCTATTGGCAGTACGTTTATTGGCGCGACGCTTAGTTTTGGTAAAACCGATTATCAAATTGATATTGAAGGCGTTGCAAGCGCTAAAGTTGAAACTGTATTTGAGGCACTAGACAGTTAAGCCTAATATTGGCTACTTTACAACAAATCAGTCAGCAATAAGCCCAAGCCAATTCGCTGCACTCGGTGATCGTAGTCGATGAGGCTGTCGCCGTAGCCGTTATGATACTGAACAAAGCCTTTTAATCTTCCCCACAAAGGGAAGCTCATCCCTAATTCGATCGAACCTTTTCCTGTCTGAAAGTTGTGCCGAATCGTATTCGTCAATTCATAGTCATCAGCATTGTAAACACTTAAGAATTCATAATGGCCAAGAAAATCTTCTATATCAGGGTTATCGTCTCCTCTTGGCTCTGGAGGTGTATTCGGGTCACCATCATCTTTTTTGGTGTCTTCTGGTAATCGATACCAAGGCTGTAAATACAAGGCCCACCTGTCTTTTAAAAAACCGACTCCTAGAAAAACCCGATTCCAACTTCGACTTAAGTACTGACTACGACCGTTAGATTCATGCTCAAAACCAAAACGCCCTATCCATGCACCACCCAAAGCCTGAGAAGTTATAGGTGTCTGATAAAATACTTCAGGCCGATAATTGGTTTCCCGAAAAGGGGCTGAAAGCCTATTATTATAAACTTGCCAAAAAGACTTTAGGGTAAAACCTAAATACATACCATCGTTAGGGAAGAAAATATCTTTTTCATTTAAGGGCACTTTAAAGCTAATTTGAAGTTTGGCCTCTTTATGCTGAACCGGATTTTCAATACCTTCATAGGTTCCTTGCAGTTCAAAAGGCTTTTGATTCGGGGAGTCATTATGAGTAAATGGTAGAATATAATTTTGGCGATGGGGGGTAATCACAAATTTATTCTGTTCGCTTATTTTTTCTTTCAGAATACGTCTTGGCGTTAGGTTACCTTTTGCTTTTAAACACCTTTCTCTAAGTTCAGCAATCGTGGTTTCTGGACTAGAGCTAGCTGCTAAGTTAAGTAAACATTCCTCTGAATCTATGGCTTTGGCAGATAATGCAAGTAATAACAAAGGTATGGATAAGGATATTGTTTTTGCTATTTTCACATTTAAACCTTTCGTTTTGTCGAGCTAGATCAAGCGGGCTGTTATTCTGACATCTAAAATGATTATAGCCATTCATTTAATGTAGTTTCGACCCAACTAGCCATAATTACCTGAGCTTTTTCTGTCGGATGGATGCCATCTTCTTGCATCATATCGGGCAAACCAACAGCGCCTTCAAGAAAGAAAGGAATGAACAGCGTTTCATGCTCAATGGCCAGTTCTCGATACATCGCTTCAAATAATTGGGTATAGCGTTCGCCATAATTAGGCGGTATTTTCATGCCCATTAGCAGTACATCTGCACCTGCATTGTTTGAATCTTGAATCATCGAGGCGAAGTTTGCTTTGATGGTTGGTATTGGTGTGCCGCGTAAACCATCGTTGCCACCTAACTCGATAATTACCAAGTCTGGCTGATGCGTATCTAAAGCTTTCGGTAAGCGATAACGACCACCTGTTGTGGTATCTCCACTAATACTGGCATTTATGATATTCAAATCGCCTTTAAATTTATTGGCAATAAGTTGTACCCACCCCTTAGCTGGATCGAGACCAAATGCGGCACTAATACTGTCGCCAATGATTAAAACAGTCTTTTCCGTGGTATTCAGTTGTTGCTGGTTCTCTCGTGTCTCACTATGGTTTAAGCTAGACCATAATAAAAGCATACAAGACAACACTAACAATAAAGGTCGTGATAAATAATGACTCAGTCGGTTCAAGAAAATCTCCTGCTAAAGCTTACAAAATTATCAAAAATAGTAAAAAGTGGTTTGGAAGACTTAAGTATCTTGCAAGGCATTGAGCTCGAAATCAAGCAAGGTGAGTCTGTCGCTATTATTGGCGCGTCGGGAAGTGGTAAGTCGACCTTACTTGGCATCATGGCTGGATTAGATAGCGCATCATCGGGTGAGTGCTGGTTACTTGGCCACGCCTTACATAATTTAGATGAAGATCAACGCGCCGCTGTTCGAGCTCAAGGTGTTGGTTTTGTGTTCCAAAATTTTCAATTGTTACCGGGGTTGAATGCCCTCGAAAACGTCAGTTTACCCATTGAGATTAGCGGGCAATACTCACAAAAAGAAGCCCAAGCTATTGCTAAGCGATGGTTAGAGAAAGTCGGCTTGGGTAAGCGCTACCATCACTACCCAAAACAGCTTTCTGGTGGTGAGCAGCAACGAGTTGCCGTTGCCC
>CAXBKC010000219.1:0-6790 GCA_963975615.1 uncultured Oleiphilus sp. | reverse complement strand
GTTGTTGGACAATTTCTTTGTTACTAGAAATACCTGGTATGCAGTGGAAGGTACGGGTTTTTACTTAACACTCCAAAGCAGGTACACCAGCTTAGAAATGTTTCTGTATGGCTTCACGCCATTGGAAATTCTAGCCATAACCACCAGCCCTCTTCGCTAGTCAATTCTATGCAGGATGACGTATATGATCACAAAACTGTCAGATCAGTTAAGAAAAGAATTTCCAGAGGTCTTAATTGTAGATCGCCTTAACGAAGACTCGTCTTTCTCTTTATTTGGGTTTGAAATTACAAACGGCTGGTATGGGATACTTCATCACGCATTCAGTCAAATGCAGCTACGAATCAAAGATCATCAGGCAATAGTGAGAGTGCGCCAGGTGAAAGAGAAATATGGGACACTCCGACTTTATATACAAACTAATGACAATGAGTGTAATCGTATCGCAGACCAAGCAGAGGACAAGAGTGAAACAGCATGTGAAATTTGCGGGGCCAAAGGTGAATTAAATTCTAGTGGTTGGTGGCAAGTACGATGTGAAAGTCATTTTGAAGTTGGCAACATTGAAATGAGTGAAGCTCAAATTAATGCGCTCATTGCACAATTAACGTTTAAACATTAAAGGTAGCAGACCACCTGACCAATTGAACTCGTACAGCCAAGTCGCCGTTTGATTGCACCTGTTAAGGGTGCTCGAATCTGCAGATAATAAGACACTTGAGGTAGAAGGAAGTGGGCTATCTTTAGTTTTTTTCCTTCCATGGTTTAAACCCGTTGGTCAATTTTATCATTAGGTATAATAGAGGTAATGATATTGAGGTGTATTATGACGATTAGTGAAGACAACCCTAATTTACCTGAAGAGCTTGTTGCTAGTGCGATGCGTGAAAAAAAAGAGAAGGATGATGGTCAGATAACACCTTACTCATTTGGGGCTACGAAAATTGTGTTGAACTCAATTCGAACGCCTGATGGCACAGTACTTATGAGCAAGGATGAGCATGACTTTGTTCGCTATACCGACAAAAATGGACTTAGGTACGCGATAGACGGCGGCAATGTGTTTTTGAAACGGATGTGTGCTGGAGAATATGAGGAGTTATCTGAATATGAAGCTCAAGATTGAGTTCATGAGAACGGCGATTGGATAGTTACTATCCCTGATGAGCTTGTGGACGATGACCGTTTTTGGGAATGCTTCGTGCTAACTAAAGTTATTCCTGCGTAGGCAAGGATCTATTGGCCTTAGATACTTTGGTACTTCTTGCTAAGTATTTGTAAGCTTGATGTCAGTATCAAGCACATCAACCGTATTTATTACAAACGTCAAAATAAAGTGACCAAGTCCTCTTTGTTCCTATCTATTGGGGGGTTAATATCAAAATGATAAGAGTATCAAATGATTGAGTTTATCATCGTTTTTGTGGCGCTTTTAATTGTGCCAGGTTCTAACGTGGCTTTTGCTTTTGCTAACGGACTAAAACGAGAATCACTTGTTAGTGTACCATTAGGGTTTTCAATAGCGAGTGGCGTACATGCAGCAACTGCATTACTAGGGGTCTCAGCATTAATTTTGAATTCCCCTTTTTTACTTAATATTGTCAAGACATTTGGTTGTGCTTATCTTATTTATATTGCTATTAAAACGTCGAAGCCAATTAATAATAATTTGAAATCGCATAAGGTAAAAAGTGGCTGTTATTTGTTATTTATTGATAGCGGGTTTATTGATTACTAGTATTGAGTTTTAAGAGGTCACACTAGCTTTGATTTACAGTCAAAATTGGCTCATCATCAGTTATTACTAAAAGAGAATATAAATAGGTCTCTCTTTGGATTTAGTCGATAAGTAAGCCTTAAAAACCAGAAAAAATGTCATAGGAGCAGTAAAAAATGCGTGAAATTTATAATTTATCACGTGATTTTAAAATCCTACTTTATGAATTTATTTGGTTTTAGCATGACTTATGAAAGTCACAAATTTATGCTCAAAAATATGCAAATTGACTACCTTAATAATTACGCTGTATTTGCAAAAACAGTTCTAAATCAACCCCCCATTTTTGGGGCAAAAGTGAAAACCTACAGGAGCCTTAAAAGGATTCACTGGATAACCCCATGAATCTATAAACTCATTTACATTATGACCAGTCCATGAATTCAAATCTTTTTCAAAATTCACAGTTGTAGCGCAAGCGCTCATAAAAAAGCAGAAAGGATTCACTTTGTTGCTCAACTCTTCTTGGACCGAAATTTAACTTAAGTGGATGTATTTCATAATCAAACAACAAGTTCTTTCTATTTAAATTTTTTGGCTTTGCGCTTAATCCAAATTTAAATACCGGAAAATACGCACAATCCCATTTTTTGCCGGAAAAACGACTATAATTAATACTAATCGTAGGTGATCTAGTCCAGATTCCAGCTGGAACCTACAAATTTTTGTTGAGCCACCCTAAACAAACTTAAAACCAAAATTTGGGAATAACACAATTCATACCGCAAGGTTTGCTGGTATGCACAATTACTTAGTTGGGAGAACTACCGGAGAAAAGAATTAAATCAACTTTCAGGAGCGTCGATAGTATCTTCATTAGACTCTGCTGCTAATTTTTCTCGGTCAGCTTTACTAATGTACTTAGGCTTATTACGCGGCGCTAATTTGGCACTCGCCTTTTTGTTACGCGCTCTGATTATCTTATTGCCTTGTTTACGACGATTCATGTATCGCTACTCAATTTATGAATACTTGCAGCACGCGGCTTCGCGAAGCAAATAAACACACGTTTATTTATAGAATAACTAAATAAACGTGTGAACTTTTATTTTAGATCAAGATTTCTGGTTAAAACTTCAGCAGATGTGATAATTCGTTTTGTTCGATAAAGCTCTGGATGTTTTTCTTCGTCAGAGTAGCCAACAGGCTCACCAACGCTAGTATTTACGAACCACGAACTTTCGGGCACGCGATCACCGATTAGCTTTTTAAATTCGGCGGGTTTAACGCCTATCGCTTTAGCCGCTGCATTGTAGGTACAGCGTGTCTTAACCTGATTTAGGTAATCTCGGATGATGCTTACTTTATCCAACATAAAAAGGTAATTCCTAGAAAGTTTAGGCCCTAGTATAAGGGGCTATAAAATGATTGGTTATACTGTGTAATGTAGAAACGTGAAACTGAACCAAATGATATTATTCCTTCAAGCCCGAGAAGCCAATTCCTATACTTAACTACCAATAGACAATAATCTGATCATTATAACAGACCACGGCCTGAAATTAACGTCAATAATACTATACGATATTGTACACACTAAATATTGGCAAATTATGAAAGATTGTAATCAATGTGGTAAATGTTGTATCAAATATGGAGATGGCGCTCTTTCGGCAACAAAAGAAGAGATTGACCTATGGGAACTATTCAATCCAGAGATATTCAAGTTTGTTAACAATCAAGAGATATGGTTCGACCCTGAGTCAGGCTCACGGCTTAAACGATGTCCTTTCCTCGAAGTTGTGCCCAACATAAACACGCTTACTCCAAAGAAATACACATGCAGCATTTACTTAGATAGACCAGAGGACTGCCGTCATTATCCTAGTCTCCTCAATGAAATGATAAGAGATGAGTGCGAAATGATTGAAACCATAGACTTGGAAAACCCAAAACAAGCTCAAATAAAGCTAGACTTGTTAATGGAAGATAGTCGCCCTCCTAGCTTAAAATAATACCCTCTGAATACTCATAGGGTATTATTTATGCTTAAAGCGATCTACTGTTCTTCTGGCTCGTCTATATAGATTGTTTGCAAGCCAAGCTTGTCTCTCTGGAGGTCACGGTAAATAGCAATCATTAATGAAAAACACATCAGCACCATGACCAAGCTAAATGGCAACGCTCCAATAACCATTGCGGTCTGGATAGCACTTAAGCCGCCAGCAATGATTAAGCCCCCTACAACCAGTGCGAGCGCCACGCCCCAGAATATAATATGGGGGCGAGCTTTTGGTCCTTCATCTCCAGCGGCATTGATCGTGTTAATAATTAGCACGGCGCTATCGGCAGAAGTAACGAGATATGTTAGCAATAAGATCACTACGACCAGAGACATCAGGTAAGCTAAATTTTCATCCAATATAACGCTCAACATGACGAATAGCTGATCTGCCTGAGGCGCATTTGCAATTGCGCCAGCTGCAGCACCAGAAAGCTCAAGGTCAATGGCAGTACCACCGACTAAAGTGAACCAAACAAAACACATAACTGAGGGGATGACCATAGCGCCAAAAACATACTCACGGATAGTACGCCCCTTAGATATACGAGCTAAAAAAACACCCACGAATGGGGCAAAAGCAATCCACCAAGCCCAATAAAAGATGGTCCAAGCTTCCTGCCAACTGGCTAAGGCATTGCCAGTTTCTGTGCCATCTTGCGACCAAACAGTGAACATATTCTCAGGTATAGACAACAAATAATCCCAGACACCCACAAAAAAGCTGGTAAAGCCAAAGAAAGTAGAGCCGAAAATTAGAAAAAATATAAGAATAAAAAAGCTCAGCACCATATTAATATTCGACAACCATTTGATTCCTTTACCGACACCAGAAAGTGCTGACAAAGTTGATCCACCCATGATAATTAGCAACGCAACAATAATGCCGGCAGTTGACGAAGACCTGTTACCATCAGCGTCAGTAGAGTACAGCCAGTCACCTACGCCAATCGTAGACAAACCAGAAATAAATTGCTCCACGCCAAAACCTAATGTCTGCGCAATACCAAGCACGGTTGCAACAACAGCAACGACATCGATTGTATGCCCAAGAGGACCGGACAGCTTTTTCCCGAAAATTGGCGTTAGCGCAGAACGAATTGTCAAAGGAAGCCCTCTGCGATACGCGTAGAACCCTAAGGATAAGCCGACGACAGCATAAGCTGCCCAAGCAGCCAGCCCCCAATGAGTAAATGCCCAAACATAGGCATCACGAACATTACCCGCTGTACTGCCTTCGGTTTGCCCTAGGATCGTACTGGGATTATTGGCAAAGTGATACATGGGCTCCGCCGTTGCAAATGTCAGCATACCAATACCGATACCCGCACCAAACATCATTGAAAACCAAGAAAAATTTGAAAACTCGGGGACATCATCATCCCCCCCTAAGCGAAGCCTTCCGATTCTTGGCCAAAGTGCCAGCGTGAAACAGAAGATCACAAAAAATGCCATGATATAGATATACCAATAATTGAAGCCAGCCAGGATAAGAGCATTAAGCTTCCCAAGGACAAAAGCTGCATTTTCAGGGAAAGCGATCGCCCATAAAATTAAAGCGCCAACCAATAATTTTGCTGTTATCGTGACATTTTTGCTGAAGCCTTGATAAAAGCCCGACTTTGATACTCTGATCAATAAGTTTGTAATGGGAGGTTCGGTGAACATCTATAATTCCTGTGTTTTAATTGTTTGGCTTATTATACACAAAAAAGGATTTACCGCTCTTAGGCAATTAACGTTACGCGATACACTATGGACACCACGCACTTACTGCCACACGATGAGCCTATAAGATCAGTTGCTCGCCTACATTTACTTAAACTATTTAATCCAAATTTGCTTAGCATTAACAAACTCCTTAATACCATGAGGGCCTAATTCGCGACCATAACCAGATCTTTTAATGCCGCCACTAGGAAGGCGCGGATCTGTTTTCACAATACCGTTAACGGCAACCTGCCCCGCATTTAATTCCATGGCAAACAACTCTGCTAATGCCAAATTTCTTGTCCAAACGCTAGCCCCCAAACCATATTCTGTATTATTGGCTAATGCCAAGGCATGCTCCTTATCCTTGGCTTTTACTACTGCCATGACAGGACCAAAGGTTTCTTCTTTAAAAGCACACATAGTTTCATCAACGTCGACGAGTAAAGTCACAGGATAAAAATAGCCGTCACCCTTAGGTAATTCGCCCCCCATTAGGCAACTTGCTCCAACTTCAATTGATTCTGTAACTTGACGATGAAGGTTCTGTCGAAGGTCATCACGTGCAATAGGGCCAATATCTGTATCTTCACGTAGTGGATCACCCAGCTTCAGCTTGGCTAAGCGTGTTTTTAATTTATCGATAAAGACATCGTAAATATCAGCTTCCACAATGATACGCTTAGCAGCAATACATGATTGTCCGGCATTTATGGTGCGTGAAAGTGTTGCGATATCGGCTGCGGCGTCCAAGTCCGCATCAGATAAAACGATAAGCGGGTCGGAGCCACCCAACTCCAGCACAGAGTGCTTAATTTGAGCAGCGGCAGTTGCAGCAACAATACCACCCGCATTCGCCGAACCAGTGAAGGAAATAGCCTGAATGGCCGTGTGTCGAATCGCTTCAGCAACCAAAGCTGTTTCTATCGGCAAGTTAAGTAAGATATTCTCAGGTGCACCGGCATTAACAAATACCTCAGCAATTGCCTGAGCACAGCCCGGTACATTTGGATCATGTTTAAGGACGCAAGTATTTCCTGCCATTAAAGCCGGCGCGAAATAACGTGCAGCTAACCATAAAGGTGCGTTCCAAGGCAGAATACCTAACAAAGTTCCCAATGGTTGATAACACACATAACTGAGCGAAGCATCTGAGGGAAGCTCTTCCGAAGCCAGGTATCGTTCAGCATGCTCTGCAAAAAACTCCGAACACATCGCGGCTTTTTCGACCTCAGCCAACCCCTCTTTAATAGGCTTGCCCATTTCTATTGCCATTAGTTCGGCAAGCTTGGGTTTTGCCT
>CAXBKC010000218.1:0-6825 GCA_963975615.1 uncultured Oleiphilus sp. | reverse complement strand
GTTATGGTCATTGTGCTGCTAGGTATTTTGAGCATTGGCGCTAGTGGTTTGTTTTCATCGAAATCCTCTTATGCTGAGTTTATTGCTAAGGAGCAGCTCATTGCTCAAGGCTTATTAGCCCAACAAATTGCTTTTGGTATGAGTGCTACATCTAGCCCGGTGAGTCTCAGTATTAACCGAGCTGCTGGTGGGGAAACTTCTTTTACGTTAACGAAAGTTGGGCAGCCTCCTCTCACGGAACTCCTAGATTCCTCTCTTAATAGCCCTTTAGTAGATGGTACTGCTTTAGCTAATGGTAGTAACACTACCTTTACTTGGGATAGTAAAGCGGCGCTGTCAGATAACAGCAGTCATTCAGTAACCTTTGTTGGAGGTAATAGCTACCGTGTGTGTTTCTCATCTTCTGGTTATGTTTATGAAAGTTTGGCTGCCTGCCCATGAAATATACATTATTAGCTAAAGCGGGTTATCTTCGTCAAGCAGGTGTGACACTCATCGAACTTGTTATTTCTATTATCGTTCTATCTATTGCAATGGTTGCCTTAATGAATGCCTTTAGTGTGAGCATGCTCAATAGTGCCGACCCCCTTTGGCGTAACAAAACTTTAAAGCTCGCACAATTATATTTAGATGAAATACTTGCCAAAAATTACGACCACAATACGCCAGTGGGTGGCATGCCTTATGTTGTAACTCCCGGTTGTTCGAGTCTAGGGCCAGAGGGTAGTGAGTCAAGAGCAACGTATAACGATGTTGATGATTATAATGGCATAAGCGGTACGCCGGTGAGCTTGATTGCAGCACTTGATAGTTCTTACGCGAATTATCAAGTTAGTGTTGCGGTAGAGTGCAAAGGAGATCAAGTCGACGCAGTGAATGCGAGTAATGTGGTCTCAAGTACGCAAGCAAAAAAAATCACAGTCACCATTACGCCTCCGGGCCAAAGCGCCATCCCTTTTGCAGCTTATAAGGGGAATTTCTGATGTCGATAACAAGTTACTTCAGGTTTCGACATAAGGCTTCTGGTTTCACCTTAATTGAGATGGTCGTGACCATTGTGATTATTGGGATTTTAGGTGTCGGTATTTCAAGCTTTATCGGCAACACAACAAAAGGCATGGTTGATACGGCAGAGCGTTCTCAAATAGCAACTATTGCTTGGCTAGTCTCAGAAAGGTTAAGCCGCTCATTAAGACATGCTCTTCCTAATAGCATTCGTATCAGTAGCAGCGATAGCAGGTGTCTAGAGTATATCCCCATTTATGCCGGAACAGATTACCTAGGTGTTCCGGTGACTGTTAGTGCAAGTCAATTTGAAGTCGCACCGTTTTCAAATATTGCTAGTGGTTTCAATTTCGCAACTCAGCCGATGCGCGTTGCTGTTTATCCAAATTCGGATATTGGTTTATATACTTTAACGACGACCAGTATGATTAGTTCAGAAGTGTCTCAATTGAATGCAGGTACTACCACCAATGCTCAAGCCATTACTTTAAGTTCTAGTCATCAATTCCCGCTGGACTCACCAAACAATCGTCTATTTTTGGTGACAGAACCTAATATGTATTGCTTTCAAAGTGGCTTGTTAGTTCACTATCGAGATTATGGTTATAACACTGTTTTCTCAGACTCAAGCTCTGATCTAAGTAATGAAACAGTAATGGGCTCACGGTTGGGGCAAGGTTTGAACCAAGGTAAGTTTAATTACACCCCCAGCACGCTTCAACGAAATGGTGTCATATCCATTGAATTTAAGGTTGTAGGTGATGACAGTCTTGTTCACAGCGTGAATCAAGAGGTGCAAATTCGTAATGTTCCCTAAGCAATTTAATAGTACTTCAATCGAGTTACGACAAAGGTCAAAGCAAAAAGGAATTGGCTTACCTGCAACCGTATTTCTAATCGTCATTGTTGCTCTAATTGTCTTGGCATTGGGCGATTTAAATACCAAATCTAACATTGGTTTTGGTCAGGACTTTTATTCGATAAAAGCATTTTATGCGGCAGAGAGCGGTGCTCAGATTGCATTGAATCGTGTCTTTGTGGGCGGGCAGGCGTGCAACAATAGTCTAGCGAATATTGATTTTGATACTGTGACCGATAATGAGGGTTTAGAGAGTTGTCAGGTCGACTTGTCCTGCCAGCAGGTTACAGTTGATGTTATCGACTACTTAACTTTTACCAGTACGGCAATGTGTGGAGCCGGTCTTGAGCGTGCAACGCGTGCCATTCAGGTGAGGGCGCATGAATAAAACGGAACATGTACGGTGGAGAGGGAATATGAAAAGCTCAATTAAGTTGTCCAAATTTTTCTATCTGCTGTTGATTATAAGTATTGCTAGTTTTTCTAACACAGCATTCGGTGTGACAGAATCTGTAAGGGTCAGTTCAGATAATGATGATGCAGAAGAATTCTTTACGCTAGGTACTATGACTCGCGATAATAACGAAATAATCATTGGTTACTCTGCATTATATGCGCGTTTGCAAACGGTAGGTATGAGGTTTCAAAATCTAGATATTCCACAGGGAGCAACTATAAATTCTGCATATATCGAATTTAAAGCGGCTGATATTGATGCGAGTACCGCAGATTATATTATTTATGGTGAAAATATTGATGACGCCAAGCAATTTACCAAGAAATCGGGAAACATTAGCGATCGTGACAAAACTTTAGCATCCGAAAATTGGAACCCTAATGGCTGGAGTCCTTTAAATACGCCACCTAGAACGGTTGATATTTCTTCAATTATTCAAGAAATAGTCGGACGATCAGACTGGTCGGCTAATAATGATGCTGTGATTATTATAGAGCCAGGTCCCAATTGCTTGTTAAATTTATGTCAACGAAAAGCTGTTGCGCATGATGGTGATCCGTCGGATGCACCTTTATTGGTCGTTGATTACACTGTTGCAGCTACTAAGCTGTCTGTGTCTACTGAGGGCGTTAGTCAGGATTATGACGTTGATAGTTATGGCGGAAACAGTCAAGACAGGACCGGAACGGTAGCAATTAGAGACGCAGGTTTAAGTCTCTATCTTGACGGTAACCGTTGGCAGAAGATAGATTTCCCTTACACCGTGACAGCAAATACCGTCATCGAGTTTGACTTTCAGAGTACCGTTCAAGGAGAAATTCAGGGGCTAGGTTTCGATAGTGATTTAAGCATCAGTGAGAATAGAAGTTTTCGTGTATATGGCACGCAAAACTGGGGAATCTCAGACTTTGATACGTATATGGGTTCCGGTTTAAGTCACTTCACCATTCCGGTTGGACAATTTTATACCGGTAATTTTCAATACTTGTTTTTTATGAATGATGACGACAGCAGCGCCGCCGGTAATAGTCTTTACAGTAATATTAATGTCTATGAAGCTGGTGCTGTGTCTCCTGAAATAGCAAATGTCAGTAGTTCTTGTTCAGCACTATCTGAAGTTACAATTTTGTTTACTGAGGACGTAGAGCAAACAAGTGCCGAGACAGTTTCAAATTACCAGGTACTAAAACCTTCAGGAGCTTCAATCAGTATAAATTCTGCTGTGAGAACCTCAACTGATACAGTAAGGCTGTCGTTAGCCAGTTTTTTAAATGATTTAACAGACTACACGGTAGTTATCAACAATGTTCAGAGTTTGGGTGGAGCTACGATTAATGCTGATTCATCGGATATATTTTCGCTATCGTGTAATTTAAATTGTATTGATGACAATTTTGCAGGGCCTGGAGCATTAAGTGCATCGTGGTCTGCTTCCAGCAGCAGCGGAACATTTGGTACACCTAGAATTGTGGAAAATGGACGGCTACGTTTAACCGATGCTTCCGGA
The DNA here is from genome assembly GCA_963975615.1 of uncultured Oleiphilus sp. GTDB lineage: Bacteria > Pseudomonadota > Gammaproteobacteria > Pseudomonadales > Oleiphilaceae > PZPK01. Next base: position 2,997 of record CAXBKC010000218.1, on the reverse strand, counting down.
CAAGTTGCCACAGTAGCGACTTTACTCAATCAGTTTCCTGGCGCAGATAATAAAATAGAAGTCGAGTTTGACCTTTACGCATATGGAGGTACTGGCGCCGACGGTATTGTGGTAACATTTTCTGACGCCTCTATTCCCCCCGTTCCGGGCAGCTATGGTGGTGCATTGGGTTATGCTCAGCGCTCTGGTGGCGGAGTGGGCTTTGCTGGTGGTTGGCTGGGTGTTGGAATAGATGAGTACGGAAATTTTGCCAATCCGAATGAAGGAAAGGTCGGTGGTTCAGGATTTGAACGTGATAGTGTCGCATTAAGGGGGTCGGGCAGCGGTACAAGCGGTTACCCTTATTTGACCAGTACAGGAAGCCTTTCTCCTGGCGTTGATCAAATTGGCGGTACACCCAACCCAGGCCATAGATATAAAATTACAGTCGATCATACGATGGGTGGCGGGCAGGCGCTTGTAACGGTAGAGCGAGATACAGGTTCGGGGTATGTTGCGGTTATTCCACAGTTTGATATTTTTGCTGCCAACCCTTCTCAAGCGGCAGTACCTGATAACTGGGTCGTATCCTTTACCGGATCAACCGGTGGTGCGACTAATATACATGAAATAGGGGCATTACAGGTCTGTGCTGCTCAACCAATTAGTGCGTATGGTTCACCTGATCATTATGAAATTTCGCATAATTCACCAGGTATCACTTGCGAAGGTTCACAAGTCACTGTCACTGCGCATGACGCTTCCCATAATGCTTTTAATGTCTATAGCAATACTGATATAGCGGTCAGCACTTCACCGACTGTTGGGAATATTCTGACATCTCCAATTACCATACCAGCAGGATCATCTTCGGCTAGTTTTTACCTTCAGCAAACCAGTGCTTTGAGTAATATTGATATTGATGTGAGCGATGGCACGGCAACAGATATTGATGGCGATACCTCTGGTGAAGACCCACGTTTTAGCTTTTCGGACACTGCTTTTCGTTTCTATGCGAATGGTGTGGCAAACAACATTTCGAAGCAGGTTGCAGGAGTTAATACGACAGGTCAAAACCTTATCTTAAAAGCGATCAAAACGGATGATGAAACCGGTGCTTGTATACCTGCGTTGCAAGGTCCAACACCGACTAATATTGATATCGCTTATGAATGTAATAGCCCAACAACGTGTTCTTCTAACGGTTTGCTTAGCTTTGAAGGTCAAGCTTTGACTGGTGATGACCAGGGAAATGGACCCAATTATGTGAGTGTGCCGATGGTATTTGACGGCAATGGCGAAGCTGGTTTTGATTTCAGTTTTGCCGATGCAGGGCAAATTACATTACGCGCACAAAAGGCGGTGACGGCCAATGACCCTGACCCTGCCTTCACGCTTAGCGCGAGTAGTAATGCTTTCTGGGTAAGACCCTTTGGGCTTGAATTAAGTGCTCAATCCGCAGGCAGTGATATTGATGGTAATACCTCTAGTTCCGCTACTATACATAAAGCAGCAGATCCTTTTAGTTTAGAAGTGCGGGCAGTGAACGCTTCAGGTTTGGTGACGCCTAATTACCGTCCTGGACAATTACAACTTCAGTTAACACGCACAGGTCCATTGGTAGGAAGTGACGGTATTTTAAATTATGCCGGCTCAGGGTCGATGACAAGTGCATTGGCTGGATCAGCCACTTTTCAAAATGTAACGATGGAAAGTTTTGTTGGCGGCGCGCTAGGCAACGGCGCTTCCCAGTACTTAGTTGCTAATTATTCTGAAGTAGGTTTAATAAACCTAGATATTCAAGACAGCAATTATGGAGGCCCACTTGACCCCATCCAAGGAACTGCGATTAATGTTGGCCGCTTCTATCCTGATCATTTCGACTTGAGCTTGACGTCGGCCAGTTTTGCTTCCGCCTGTAATAATTTCACCTATCTGGGCCAAGACTTTTTCTTCGATACTGCGCCAGAGCTAACTATAGAAGCAAAAAATTCTGCTGGTGTGCGGACTCAGAACTATACCGGAGATTATTGGAAGTTGGGGGCAAGTTTGGTGGAACAAGGGATGTGTAATGGCATATCAAGCACAAAAGGCTTTTGCTATAGCGATAATGTTAGCGCAGCGGCAGGTTTTAGTGGGCCTAACTCAAGTCAGAACTATGGTGATTTGAGCGCTATAAATGGTCAAAAGGTGATGAGCTTACATGATCAGTCTTTTGACGGTTTTACCTATACAAGACCCTTAGCGACTAGCGCTGCTCCTTTCGATGGCGATATAGGCTTACAAATAGAGTTAGAAGACAGCGATGGCATAACAGGATCCGCTTCTTTAAATAATATCGGTTTTTCGTCTGATTCAAACACAGCAGGAACCGGTTTTAATACCACAAACGATCAACTACTGCGTCATGGTCGCTGGAAAATGGAAAATGCCTATGGCCCAGAAACTCAGAATTTAGCGATCCAAGCGCATGTAGAATATTATTCGCTTCAAAATAAATTTGAATTTAATCCAGATGATAGTTGCACTGCATTGAATGCATCAGATATTACCTTAAACGGTGCGGTCAGTAGCAACCCAGTCTCTGTTGGAGCAGGAAGTAGTAATTTTAGTTTTAATTCGCCGCTTATATTAGCTGAAAATGAAAACTTCTTGCTGAGTTTACCTGGTGCAGGTAACTCTGGTGATGTCGACATTGATGTGGATTTAACGAACTACCCTTGGCTTCAGTTTGATTGGAATCAGGATGGCAGCTTGATCGATCATCCGACAATTAAAGCGAGCTTTGGTCAGTATCGTGGCCATGATCGAATTATTTACTGGCGTGAAGTGGCGAATTAAGGCTAATTCGCACTCTCTGAGTCTCGTCAAAGGCTTTTTTCTTATCCGTTTCAATGGGCTCAACGAGCAAGAATAATTCTGTTCCCTGAGCTTGTCGAAGAGTGTTCCTCGGCTGCGCGCATCTTGCCCGTTTCGACGAGCTTGTATGGTTCTAACCGTCTTTAAATACTAATATTT
>CAXBKC010000217.1:0-6863 GCA_963975615.1 uncultured Oleiphilus sp. | reverse complement strand
ATGGACAGCGTCAGCTATAGAAAGAGCGAGAAATGAATTTTTAAGTAAACACAGCCCTTGGTATTGTCAAATTTGCGGGGCACGTAAATGCAGCAAGTGTAATTCACCTATAAATTACCCAATGGGATCAGATATCCTTGACGAGGATGGCTACTCTAGTCATTGCGCAATTTTCCCTGTGAATCCAGGGTGTAGTAATAAAGAGTGTGAGGAATATAAAGAATGGAGAACTAACCAAAAAGGCTCTTAACTTAAAATCTTAATAGCGTTATAACTGTCAAAATTACAGAGTATTCTAATAAGACGAGAGTCATTTTTTCTGTTTTATAAGTGCCTGCTTTAGCTAATCAGGCCTTTTTTTTCGTTCAAATAAAACCAAATATTCAGTGAATAGTTATCCGCAAAGTCGCCGCATGATAGCTTCTATTTGAGAGGCTCGAGTCAGTTGGTAATACGACATTTGAGGTAGGAGGAATGAGCTATTTTTTGTTTATGAACGTTTTGTTAAAGCATTTATTCTGAATAAACCAATACAGCCCAGCAGTAACAAAATTATTGATGAGGGCTCACTCACTTTTGTGATTGAAGTAGCATGACCATAAAAATGTAACTGATCTTCTGTATCGCGATTTAAAAGTGATGAATGAAAATAGCCGTAACCTAGAAAATCGTTAAGGTCGAGTTCAGTTGGTAATGTAAAGTCATCGAAAGCATCACCATCAGCATCGAAAAAACCCATACTTGCACCTGAGTAATAGCTACTTAGAGAGTTACTAGACTGAACACTAAAAGCATCTGGGTGACCGATTGAGCTATCATTGGAAACAACCAATGAATCTAGGATACCAGCAGGAGACATATCCTGGTATTCATAGCCACCAACTGAAAACCTAAAATCAAATACAGAATTTTGGTACACAGCAGAGTTTCTATCTGGATGATCTGCACGATAGCTACTCTCGAGGGCATCAGAATCGTAAATAAAAGAACCAGTAAAAATATCACCAATAGCTATATCGAAACCGAATAATGAACTACTAGTTACATTAGTATTTTCATCTGTAGCACCAGAATGCTCAAACATTTGGTTAATAAAGCCTGAAAACTTATACTCTATAAGCCCAGCAAAAGAATTAGCCGAGAGGGCTAATAAAAATAGAAATCCAAGTGTCTTATTTATCAAGATAACTCTCCATAGTATGGGTAATAATAGCTTTAACACCTAAATTTTCGGGCTGAGTTTGAAGGCGGCATTTTTGCATATCTTTGCAAAAGTGGTGTCAGAAAACCAAGGTCCGCAAGATTGATTTGTTAGTTATTACTTAGTATTTATTTGTGCATATAGTATTCTTAGTAACTTTATTCTTTTTTCAATACTCTCAGTAATCGCCAGAGCTCCTTGCCGTGTTTCAGCACTTGAACCAGCTTTAGAAAGCTCTCTATTACTTGCTAGTTCATCCTCCAGTTTTTTAAGCTTATTAGTTACTTCTGTGCAAGACAAATCAGGATTGATCTTAGCATCGTTCAAATACGTGACGTACTCCTTCACAAGATTCATATCTCTTTGATCTACAATATTAATAATCTTACCGCAAGTAGATGCATCAGCAATAAGTCTACCTTGCAGCCCATTTTTATGGATAAAATCAATAACATTTGAAGTTTTATTATATGTATCGGGTACTATCGCTGCAGCACCCATATAAAGGTTTCTACCAATTTTTTTTCCCTGTTCTGACATTTTACCGGACATTGCCAGCGAAGCTAATTTTGCAGCAACACCTAACTTTGAAACCTCTGTAGAATCTATTGTCGAGCTACTCGCATATACCAGATCGTTTGAAACATTGATAAGTTTTTGATTGCTAAATATCTTGCCAAAAGGACCAAGGATAAAGCCAATAAATCTAAGAAAATAATAGAGAATACCTATCAGAATAAAAAGCCCGAATGCTACTTGAAAAAATTGGTCGTCCTTTTCATCTGTAAATACTTTGTAAACCATAAAACCGATAATAAACATAATGACCATCTGAGACAGTACAGTTAATTTATCACCATATTTAATGGTAATTCTTTTTCTCGATATCTTTACTTTTACATCACCTTCATAATTTTCAAAGTACAATTTATTATTTTTTGCCACGCTCATGCTCACTAAAGGAGAAAACTATGAAATTCGGATTGCTTGATCTAACGAGGCTGTAGGAAAAATCAAAATTCAGATATCCCCTGCTAACCTTTAATTTATTTTTTTGATTTTCAAGAATATATTCAATTCAGCACGAATATTCAATAATTTAATCGTCTGAGCCTTAATATTGAGAGAAACATCCCATATAAAGGTTTGCAGAGCCTTATTAAGTCTTAAATCAGCAACCAGTTACCTTCATCTGCATTCTTCCAGAGCTTTTCGATATTGAACACCAGACAGAACATGAGCCACTGAGTTGTGCACTTTTTCTCGCCCCTCAAACTGATACGATTTAGTCCCTTGTTCTTGTTGCTCAACTTTGTTAGTTTTTCTAACTTCTTTCATCGAAATCAATAAGGAACGCTTTTACTCGTTGCCAGTGGTATTTAGCGCAACCGAAAAGGTTCACTTTCAACAAAATTAATGGGTATTTCAGCATTACTAGAAAGGCCGCTTTTGCTCAAATTTATGAATTATCAGGCTAGAACGGAATCTGGCCTAATCATCTCTATGGCCATGAAGCCGATAAGTCTTGCCTTGCTTCTAAAGCGGCCTTTTTTGATATTGAGTTTTTGACATTAAACACTATCCAAAGATGAAAATGCAGCAAAACGGGCACACCTTTCCAACAAAACCACAATGAGATATCCCATGTCTCACCTCAAATAATTCGCACTCCAGAACAGATATTCCGCGAAGAAGGGAAAGACATCTACTTGACCGCTATAGGTGATTTTTCAAACCATTCCAGCACATTGATATTTTGGGTGTTTATATCATTCATTCAATACACCTGTCGAATTTTTGTTTGCTGCTTATTCTATTGGTGGCACTCCACAAAGGCATCATATCTTAGGATCCTATATCACTTTTTCAATCTTACTCTCAATTGGTGGTTCAAAATTCCCTTCAAATCACAAAATCCCCAGACCGATGCGGCTTCACTTCAATCCAGATCGAACGCAGATTAAGCATCCCCCATGTCCCCACATCGGCATGATCCCAAAGTTCGTGAAATAAATAGCACTGGTGAAAATGCTGCATCTGCTCCCCTTCCCATCCGCTAAGGTCGCTATGGTTCTGTCTATCATCCAGCCCCCACGGTTCTTCATCAGTAGGATCGCGTTTATCACACCAGATTTTCACTTTCACCTCAATTGATTCCATGTGGCCATCCTCTGCCCATGTATCGGCGTTGTACGAGGGACGCTCATTTGCTGGATTGAAAGTTAGCCAAAGGATGATGTCAGTGCCATCCCAGTTATCCCATTCCACGCCAGCAGGGTCTAGTCCTTCCATGCGCTCAAGCATTCCATCAATTTTGTCTTGAAGGATTTTTTCTAAGGCTTGGAGTCGTGTGTTGACAATGTTTAGCTTGCGCAAATCTTCTTCTGTCAAATTGTTGCGATCAAACGTTGATCGAATACGCCTTGATAACTTTTCTCCTTCGCATGCAGTCGAATCGAGATATTTCTTGAGGCGTGATTCTGTCAGCGTTAGTTTCTTGCCGACTTTTCCGTAGTAGCGACGTAAACGCTCTGGCAGGTCGGCACCGGAGGCAAGCAAGGTGAATGCTTCGCTAGCTGATCGAAGATCAATACAATGTGAAATACGGAGCGCATTAAGCAATCGAGTGGCTCCGTTGAGCGGCTCTAGATCGGCGGGGTGATAGGTGGAATGACTCATAACTTGCCTCATGTTGATCGAAATAACGTTGGTAAATTCATCTAAAACTCGATGGCCTACTTGATAAATTCAGGTTTCACTTTGTATTCAGCCGACAATCTTTCTATCAGGGGCTCTTTAAGGCATTAAAGTACTGCATGTTACTAAACGCCCCTGAATCTCTTGCTAGATCTAGCTTATAAGCAATTCCTTCGAGCCTTCAATAGCCAGGACAGAGTAAGGAGCCTTTTGTTTTCCGGCTCACTTACCACACTTTCAATTTTTGTTTTTGCCTCGTCTAGCAACTTGCGACACTCTTCTGCTGTCAAAAATTCCAACAATATTTCCGCTTGGAATAAATCTAGGGCAACGGCACATTCCCGCTCTTCTCTTGTAGCATTCCAGTAAAATGCCTGTATAGCCAGAGGGTTGTGTTGAATCGCTTTTTTCCTTTCATCTGGCGACAATTGATTGCCGATTGCTTCGCTGACTTTACCTTCGTAGAGCTTACACAGGAATCGCTCAAGCTGGGTCAAATCGCGATTTAGGTAGATTTTGGCGTACCAAATAGCCAATTGAGAACACGCTAACAGGTATTCCTCTTCCGTTGGTGGTTCAGGCGTTCGTCTGTCAAGACTATCAACTAATCCAATGCCACCATTCAGAAGGGTCGGATTAGCGAAATACTTGATTGTACTGGGATTACGCCTTATTGCTTCAAGACGAATCTCAGAAGACGCATTTTCCGCAAAATGGGTAATGGATTTTGGCTCATTGATAACAGCAGCAAGCATTATATCTTCGGTCGCCTGCTGTCTAAAATATTGAATAGCATGGCCGTCTTGTTTAACCGCAAACAACTTTTCTTCAGAAGACCAATTATCCAGATTTTTAAAATTTCCTGACATGATGGAGAAGTATCTCTTAATAGAATTCAGCAGCTCAGACTCACTCTTATGCGAACCCTCGATGATAGGAAAATGTAAATGAGTATCTTCAATTAGCTGTAGACAGAGCCTCAATTGCTCACCAACGGGTTTTTTCTGTATCAACTTGGCAATTTCATCTAAATAAAATCCGTTTGTATCGAGAACAATAATCGCCAGTTCTTCTCGCGATGGGAGTTTGTTTAAAACTGTCGCATATGGCGTCACATCCATAAACGATTGAATTTTTAGCCTGAACCCTCTTTTATTGATAGCCGCTAATCGCTCGATAGACGAAGCAGTTTTTGCATTTAGACGTCGGGGGTTTTCTTTAATTGCTTTAATTCTTGATAATCGATCAGATACTTTCATTAACGTTTCCTTGGATAGGCAGTGAACATTCATTCTCACATCATAGTAATTAGAAGGAGTAATTAACTACTTTAAGTCTATTTTCTGGTTTGTATCTAAACTAAGTTGACATTATACAGGCCCTAAATTCCAGCCAGCGGTATAGTATAAATACCCGAAATCAGAGTACACTGCCCAATGGACATATTTTGTCCATTAATGCCAAAACTTAATATTTGAAGCTTAGCAATAGATAAAATAGTTGCTTTGATGTGTGGCTGTTGATCGACAATTTGGTAACTAAGGTATGAGCATAAACACAAAATCAGCAAATCCTTCGCTATACGAACTAAGCACCGACGAACGTTTCCTACTAAAGGAAATTCAAAAAAGACCTGAAGGCGCTTCGCTGCCAGAATTGATCAGAGTCTGTCGAGATAACGAACTTTTTACCTTGGGAGACCAAGTCAAAAATGAAAAAAGGAGTATGGATGCTTGGCGAAAAAAGATAGACCGCACCTTAACCGACCTATGTAATGTTTTGCCTGTCTTGGAAGAAAGAACTGACTCCCGACCTAAACGCTATTTATTGCCCGCTAGCTATCATATTCCCAATGCCTTGACAGTTCCGACCGCACTTTCACTACTTATCGCTAAAAAAGTATTGCATCAGGTATTCCCGTCAAGTCTTGTAAATGACATTAATGACTATTTCGATAAAGCAGATTCTTTCTTGGCTGAAAATGGCGCGAAAACATACGGACGTATGATTAAACGAGTCGCTTTCTATCCTGAAGGCTATGGGGCTCGTCTATCGTACTTGTCAGACACGCATAACCCTGTGATCTATCAAACGGTTCTGGAAGCATTAATCATGGAACGCATGGTTCAGTATGAGTACTCTGAACGTCATAATGACAAACAATATACTGTTGTTGCAGCACCCTATGGCATCGTATTGCGGAATGGCATTGTGTACCTAGTAGCGAAACCCGAAGGTCGGACGCAGCTAAGACATCATAATCTGATGCGTATTGTCGGGTATCCCATCGTCCTTGATCAAGAAGCTGAACTTGCGAAAGACTTTGACCTGAAAAAATACTTGGATGATGGTGCATTTTTAAGTGACAACGACCAAGAGTATGTTAAAGAAGAAATTGTCTTGAAAGTTACGCCGAATGTTCGTTATTTACTGGAAGAACGTATGGGCGGCCGAGCCCGATTTTTAGGCGAAGTTGACAAATACGGTATCAGCCAGGTCAGCTTTGAAGAATATATCCATCGAGAATTTATCTGGTGGCTTCTGAGTTTCGGAGATCAGATTGTAGTCGTGCAACCCACAAAATTACGTCATATCATGACGTCTACTATCGACAGTATGGCAGAAAAATATGCATAGCATATTTGACTAAAGCCCACGCGGCAGTATGTATCCAATCTGACCTGCCTAACATACTTGAGAATCCTAACAGAATAGTTTTTACTCGTATTCAATATGTTACGTTTCTGGCAAGTATCTATTCTTTTTCTGTAAGAGGTCAGCTAATAAATATTAGGCTTCTAGATTACGAGACCCCCGGATATATGCTTTTGATGCAGGGCAATAAACGAATATTTTATTTCGTTTCTTTAGCAAAGAAGACCGTCGCTTTTTTTAGGATTTCACTTCCATTTCAAGGCGTTTTACTTGTACCTTTAATTTACGAATCTCATCATGCTCCGGAGTG
>CAXBKC010000216.1:0-6865 GCA_963975615.1 uncultured Oleiphilus sp. | reverse complement strand
GTTTGGTCGGTAGTGGCGACCGCTCTGAGCGTATCCGTACCTATAATTTCCCTCAAGGTCGTATGACAGATCACCGTATTAACCTAACACTTTATAAGTTAGCAGAAGTGATGCAGGGCGACTTAGATCAGGTCCTGCAACCTTTGCTTAGAGAGCATCAGGCAGAACAGTTACTCAGTATCTCGGAGTAACACGAATATAGAGACTATCAAACGCCAAGCCTTAAACAACTTGGCGTTTTTTGTTTAAGCTAAAAAGACAGCGTTAAGTTAAATGCCGCAAGAGGGCAGTCGTTTGGAAAAGAAAATCTCCATTCAAGAAGCGTTATTATTATGGACTCAGCTTCAATCTGAAACAGCACGTTTAGATGTAGAATGCTTGCTTTGTCACAGCATAGATTGTGATAGTACTTATCTTAGAACCTGGCCAGAAAGAATTCTCACGTCTGAACAATATGATCATTTTCAAACGCTGTTAGCACGACGTATCAAAGGCGAGCCGATTGCCCATATTTGTGGTACCCGTTCTTTCTGGACATTGGATCTGTTAGTCACTCCCGATACCTTGATTCCACGGCCCGATACAGAAGTATTGGTTGAAACTATCCTTAATCTAGACCTTCCCAAGCAAGCGAATATCTTAGATCTAGGCACAGGCACCGGAGCCATTGCTTTAGCCTTAGCTTCAGAGCGCTCTATGTGGAAGGTGTCTGCGACCGACTTTCGTACCGAAGTAGTGTCATTGGCCCAGCGTAATGCCGATAAATATCAGGTCACTAATGTCGAGATTTTTCAAAGCGATTGGTTCAGTGATATTCCAGAGAGCCGCTTCGATTTAATTGTTAGTAACCCGCCTTATATTGATCCAGAAGATAAGCACTTAGCAGAAGGGGATGTGCGTTTTGAGCCGCTTTCAGCTTTGACCGCTGGCAACAAAGGCTTGGACGATATTGAGCATATTATTGATCAAGCGCCTAAATTCCTTAATCAAGCCGGATGGCTGGTACTGGAACATGGTTATGATCAGGCACACGCTACTCAGGCCTTATTTAAACAAGCAGGCTATTGTAATATTGAGACGGTTCAGGATTATGGGCAGCAAGATAGAATGACCATGGCGCAATATCAATCAGTGATGATTTAAGCTATCTCGCCAAATTAGAAACCAAAAGAGTATGGATAATGCAGAGTTCAGAGCAAGCTGGAAATAAGATTTACGATGAGTTAAGTGATGAAGAATTACTTCGTTATAGTCGTCAGATCATGTTGCCAAAATTTGATATTGCCGGGCAATTATCGCTTAAAAATGCATCGGTACTTATTTTAGGTTTAGGTGGCTTGGGTAGTCCGGCAGCGTTATATCTGGGTGCTGCTGGTGTCGGTACATTGGTTTTGGCCGATGATGATCAGGTTGATCTTTCGAATCTTCAGCGACAAGTGATTCATGCTCAACAAAGTATTGGTCAACCCAAGGTGGATTCTGCAGCGGCACAGCTTTCTAGAATTAACCCGCATATAAAGTGTGAATGTCTAAATGAACGCTTAGAAGGCGCAGCATTACAAACCGTCATTTCGAAAGTTGATCTGGTTTTAGACTGTAGTGATAATTTTGCTACGCGCTTTCAAATCAATAAATATTGTGTTGAAACACAGACTCCACTTATTTCAGCCGCTGCAATTCGTATGGAAGGCCAGATTACAGTCTATGATGCGCGTGATCCAGACAGCCCCTGTTACCAGTGTTTATATCCAGATGGTTCTGAGCAAGAGATGACTTGTTCAGAGTCGGGCGTGATGTCGCCCTTGGTAGGTATTTTAGGAAGTATGCAGGCTATGGAAGCTATAAAGCTCTTAAGTGGCTTAGGTGAAAGCCTGGTTGGCAAATTATTAATGTTGGATGCCATGTCTATGCAATGGCGTAGTCTAAAATTAAAGAAAGACCCAAAGTGCTCATGTTGCGGACAGTAGCATAAAAAGAAAGAATAATTATGTAAGAAATCTAAGGTCTCCACGACTAACAACACAGGCTCGAAGAATGACACAAAACCCTAAAAGCAAGCCAAGTTCAGACAGTGCAAAAGGCGAGTCGGCCGGAAACTTATCCGACCCAAAGTTCTTAGCAGAACTTCGGGTGCTAATGCTGAAGTTCGCTAAGTTACAACTTTCTGATGAATCACTTGCTGAAGATGCGGTTCAAGATGCTTTGATAGGTGCTCTTAAAAATGCCGGAAATTTCAAAAGACGTGCAGCACTAAAAACATGGGTATTTGCCATTCTTAAAAACAAGATTGCTGACATCCTCCGAAAAGGGCAAAAGTATGTGCAAGCCAGCAGTCTGTTGAATGAAGATCAAGAAGAAGACAATATGGATCAGTTGTTTCGAGAAAATGGTCATTGGCATAAGCATGAGCGCCCAGCTAATTGGGGGCATCCGCAAGAGGCCGTGAAACAAGACCACTTCTGGCGAGTTTTTGAAACATGCTTACATGCATTACCAGAGAATCAGGCGCGTTTGTTCATGATGCGTGAGTTTATTCAGCTTGATGCAAATGAGATTTGTGAGAGTTTGGATATATCGACAAGTAACCTTCATGTCATGTTGTATCGAGCGAGACTAAGACTAAGAGAGTGTCTTGAGAATAAATGGTTTCTCAAGGGTGAAAATACAGAGGCCAGAATTTTATGAAAAGTATTATGATGAACTGTAAAGAAGCCACGAAATTATTATCTGAAAAGCGAGACCGGCCATTATCTAGTAAAGAAAAAACATCCTTAAAATTTCACACTATGATGTGTTCTGCTTGCCGCAACTTTGATAAGCAAATGGACTCGATAAGTGTTTATGCTCAGTCATATATTAAAGGCAAAGATGACGATGAATAAAAATATTCTTCTCTATTTCTGGATCGGCATTTTTCTCGCTGTTTTAATCTGGTCAGGCATTGACCCCAAAGATCAATTCACTTGGTTTTTAGAAGTTTTGCCAGCCATCATTGGTGCAATAATTCTTCTTGTCACAAAAAAATCATTCCCGCTTACTTCACTCTTATATGTTTTCATTCTGTTGCATTGCGTCGTGTTGATGGTGGGCGGTCATTACACTTATGCCGAAGTTCCTTTGTTTGACCACATTAAAGAACTAATGGGCTCCGAGCGTAACAACTACGATAAAGTAGGGCATTTTTTCCAGGGCTTTGTGCCTGCCTTAATCGCTAGAGAGTTATTGATACGTAAGCAGGTTGTGAATGGTAAGGCTTGGTTAAACCTGTTTATCATCTCAATTAGCTTAGCCTTTAGTGCCTTCTATGAGCTGATAGAGTGGTGGGTTGCCTTACTTTCTGGGCAAGGTGCTGAGGCGTTTCTAGGGACGCAAGGTTATATTTGGGATACCCAGTCGGATATGCTTTACGCTTTGATAGGCGCTATTTTTTGTATTATTAGTTTATCTAAATGGCATGATAAGCAGCTAAACCAGCTTTAGGGACCTTAATAATAGAACAGTCTTTTCCAGTTAAACGCTTGTTTTAATCTTTACCAAACACACTTTGATTAGGCATGATCTAGCTCCAAAAAAGTATGAGGAGTTTTGATGTCTTTTCAAGAATATATTGAGTCTGTATCTCAGGGTTCAACCTCCATTCAAATAACTAAAGAATGGGCACAGGGTCGAGCTGTATTTGGTGGTTTAGTGGCAGCTTTAGTTTATCAAGCCATGCTTAAAGAGTTAGCTGATGCAAGGCCTGTCCGGGGTTTACAGATATCCTTTGTAGGTCCTGTTTCTATTGAGTCTCCTTTAGAATTAAAAACTGAAGTTTTGAGACAAGGTAAGTCAGTATCCCAAATCTTGGGGCGCGGCGTTCAGAACGGTCAAACACTGGTAACAATTATTGGTAGTTTTGGTCATGCTCGAGCGTCAGTGATTCATGTGGCAGACTCAAAGCATAGGTTTGAAGAGTCAATTCAGAATGCTGAACGTTTTCCCTATATCCAGGGAGTAACACCAAATTTCACTAATTATTTTGATTTCCGATATTGTACCCAACTGCCATTTACCGGTAGTTCCGATCAGCACTTAAAAGGCTTTGTACGCTTTAAAGATGAAGCAATGGCTATAGGTAACGCCGAACTGCTAGGGCTTGTCGATGCTTGGCCGCCAGTGCTTTTACCTATGCTTAAGGAAGCTGCACCAGCCAGTTCATTAAATTGGACAATCGACTTCATCAAGCCTTCACCAAATTTATCTGCAGGTGAATTTTGTCAGTATCAAGCAGATATTGTTCATGCAGAAAATGGTTACGGGGTGACTCGTGCGAAGGTTTGGAATAGTGAAGGCGAACTTATTGCAATTAGTCAGCAGACAGTGGCAGTTTTTGGCTAGCAGTACTTCGTGCAGTAGATAGATAGCTGGTTTATTGCCATCTATCTATTGCAGCCATTAAATACTTATCCTGCTTTAACAGAACGAAAGCGCTTAGCGATCCAATAATCCAAGCTGAAATAGTTTCCCGCACCGATAAAAAATAGTACTAACAACATAATGAAATACGTTGCTGCAAACTCAATACCATTTTTAAGAATGGTGATCGTCCCGGTTTCCGTTAGCCATGAATAATTACCATGTGTCTGAAGTAATGATTTAGCAGCATCTTTACGCGGTTGTGCTTGTTCAATTAAGTCGGTGCGCCATTCCCAAGGAACCGTTAATTGCGTTTCTGGAAGCGCATGCCAGCCATTTTCCCAATGTGCTGTGCCTGCAGCAACAGCCATGGTGATCATTAATGGAATAGCAACGAGGCGTAAAGCAAAGCCAAATAGTAAGGCTATGCCGCCTAGAAACTCTGTTAGCCCTGCTAATGTCGCCATCAGCATAGGGGCAGGAAGCCCGAGAATTTCACCGAAATAATAGGCGGTACTATCTAAGGCTTGAAGTTTGTGCCAGCCTGCAAGAATAAAAATAGGCGATAAGTAAATTCTCAATGCCAGCGGGCCTAAAAAATTTATGTGTTTTGCCTTATCGATTAAATTAACAAGCGTGTTGCTAAGTGATACAAGTGCATTCATATTGATACCTTGGTAAATCAGATAAACAGGGATAGATAGTTTAAAGCAAGTTCTTTATGGCGGGAACTGATCCATATAGAGCGAGTTTCACGTAAGTTCATCTATTAGACGCTACGATAAGAAAAACCTTACACATAGATGAAAAATATTTTATTAAAAATAAGTGTAAGGAAAAAGATGTTCTATGCGACTATCTTGTGCGCAATCTAATTTTACGTTTTATTATTCATAATAAATTTAGAAATACATATTTAGGAGTAGGCCATGCATGCGACATTACCTTTACTTGAGGTAAGTGACTTTCCATCTATTAAGAGGGGAAGAACTGACACTCTCCAAGTGAACTTAGGCTATCTGTGCAATCAGCGTTGTTTGCATTGCCATGTAAATGCCGGGCCTCATAGAACCGAGATGATGGACGAGACAAATATTTCTCGCATCGTGCCAGTGATGAAAGCGCGAAATATTAACACGCTTGATTTGACCGGTGGTGCGCCCGAAATGCATCAGGGTTTTAGAAAATTAGTTAAAGAGGCAAGAGCAGCGGGTATTCATGTTATCGATCGTTGCAACCTGACTATTATATTCGAGCCCGGCTATGAAGGCCTAGCCGAGTTTTTAGCTGAGAATAAAGTAGAGGTGGTTGCTTCTCTGCCATGTTATTCCCTAGAAAACGTAGATAAACAACGCGGTGAAGGTGTTTTTGACAAGAGTATCGCAGCGCTTCAAAAGCTTAATGCTTTAGGCTATGCCCAAGAAGGTAGTGGCTTAAAGCTAAGCTTAGTATACAACCCTCAAGGGCCATCGCTTCCACCAAATCAAGAAGCCTTGCAGGCTGACTATAAGCGAGAACTTAAGGCGCATTTTGATATCACATTTAACGAGCTGTATGCCTTGGCCAATATGCCGATTAAACGTTTTGGTTCAACCCTCATCTCTAAGGGAGAGTTTGTTCCTTATATGAACTTGCTTAAAGACAATTTCAGTTCGGCTAATTTAAAAGGCCTAATGTGCCGTTCATTAATTAGTGTTGATTGGCTAGGTAACTTATATGATTGCGACTTTAATCAGCAATTGGAATTACCGTTAAAGGCTTCAGGAATTAATACCTTAGAAGATTTATTTAAAGCAGATATAGATGGCCAAGATATTGCGATAGCCGATCACTGTTTTGGTTGTACAGCAGGTCAGGGTAGTAGCTGTGGTGGCGCACTTTAGAATTTTTTAGTTAAGGTAGAGTTATGAAAAAAGGAATTATTTTAGGTTTAATCGCACTCGTCATTTTCTTGTTCTTCAGTTATGACCTTCAGCATTTATTAACCTTAGACGGTTTGAAAAATGGCCTGGGTGATTTCGAAGCTTGGCGATCTGAATCACCGACGTTGGTAGCATTGGTGTTCTTGGGTATCTATGTTTGTGTGACAGCACTTTCGCTTCCAGGAGCCGCTGTGATGACCTTGGCAGCAGGTGCTTTATTTGGTGTGCTTTGGGGTACTGTTATTGTGTCATTCGCTAGCTCTATTGGCGCGACTTTAGCCTTTTTAGCCTCTCGCTATTTTTTACAAGAAACCGTACAAAATAAATTTGGTGAGCGTTTAAAAGCGATCAATGCGGGAATTGAAAGAGAAGGCGCATTTTATTTATTCACCCTACGCCTAGTACCGGTTTTCCCTTTTTTCCTAATCAATTTATTGATGGGTCTAACACCGATCAAAGCAGCGACATTTTATCTGGTAAGTCAGCTAGGTATGTTGGCAGGAACGATTGTTTATGTGAATGCAGGTACCCAGTTGGCTCAAATAGAA
>CAXBKC010000215.1:0-6935 GCA_963975615.1 uncultured Oleiphilus sp. | reverse complement strand
CCAGGACATTACCTTCAATAAGTACATCACGTTCACCGCGGTTCACCACGACAACATTATACTGACCGATATTCCCGACACCGGTATTCACTGAAATCATTTGGCCACGAATATCGAACTCTGGCTTGCTTGGCATAAAGTTTGAATTTATTACTCTATCGTCAGTGTGAAGTAAGCGGTCACCTTGACGAAGCTCTTCATTTGATCTTAATACTAACAAGCTGATCACTTCATTGTTAATCGCTGTTACTTTTGTCGTAGCTATAGATTTAGCTTCTAAGCCTAAAAATTCATTAGTGTCAGGGTCAATGAAATTTTTCCCCGAACGATAAATCGCCATCCTCTCTGCGCCACCAATATCACCTCTAGCAAATACGGTATCTCCGGCAGCTGTTATAAGGTGCTGCTCCTTTCCGATTAAGACATAAGGCGCTGAATCCATTTCAGCCGGCTCAACAATTCTATTCTCAGACAGGAAGCTCGCAATAGCTTCTAAAGGTATCGTTGGAATCGCTGCAGAAATAGGGGTTGCCTTAACTTTTGGGCTCAGCTTAACCACACCATTTTCTGGGCCAGCCTGAATCGTTGTAATTCTAGGTTGTCCATCGATGTAGACCAAACCAATAAGATCACCCGGATAAATTAAGTGTGGATTAGACACCTGAGGGTTAGCATGCCAAACTTCGGGCCATAACCAAGGTGATTTTAAGAATTTTTCAGAAATATCCCAAAGTGTATCACCTTTAACGACGGTATAACGCTCAGGATAATTGTCAGCAAACTCGGGAGAAGCCCACGCAAACTGACGTAGCATTGAAAAAACAAGGATTGAGGTGATAAAAAGCTTTCGTATCATGAGCTGCCTACATAAAATAAGTCGATAGATCTGGATATATTGTCGGATAAAGAGACTTAAAGCGGGATGCCTCATATAATGACATGAGCCATTTCTTCATATCCTTAAACTATATATCCCTAAACTATAGATCAATTTTTGTGAATTTGTACTAAATTCACTTCCATTAGATAATAGTAGCAGCGATATCGTGATTCGCACCACAAATTCATCTAGCTTTTAACAAAATGGATACAGTAAGCCTATGTCACTACTAGAAATACTTGAATATCCTGACCCACGTTTGCGTACTATTGCAAAACCGGTCAAAGAAGTCACCCCTCAGATCAATAGTTTAATTGATGACATGTTTGAAACTATGTACGACGCTCCAGGCATTGGTCTGGCAGCCTCTCAAGTAGACCAACACATTCAATTAATCGTGATGGATATTTCCGAAGAAAAAGATTCGCCTCTCGTATTTATCAACCCAGAGATCACTGTTTTAGATGGCGACCTTGAAAAAATGCAAGAAGGCTGCCTGTCCGTTCCCGGCTTTTATGAAGATGTCAGTCGCATAGAACACGTATTAATAAAAGCGCTAGATAGAGAAGGCAATATCTTTGAACTCGAAGCTACTGGATTGTTAGCCGTTTGTATTCAGCATGAGATGGACCATTTAAATGGAAAACTATTTGTTGACTATCTAAGCACGCTAAAGCGAAACAGGATCAAAAAGAAACTTGAAAAGCAGCAACGCAGCTTAAGACACGCCTAAACTAAGCCATAAATATAATCTAAACATAGACATAATCTAAAATAGAAGCGGTATATCATTGAAAATTATTTTTGCAGGCACGCCTACATTTGCAGCTAAAAGCCTTGAAGCCATTATCAAACAAGGTCATCAAGTCATTGCCGTTTATACCCAACCTGACCGGCCAGCAGGAAGAGGAAAAAAGCTTGTACAAAGTGATGTTAAATTAGTTGCACAAGCGCATAACATCCCAATCTACCAGCCAGAAAAACTCACTACCCCCGCAGATCAAGCGACATTCTCTGCCCTAAAGCCAGACTTAATGATTGTTGCCGCCTACGGTTTATTATTACCCCCTGCGATATTAGATGTGCCTAAACACGGCTGCATTAACATCCACGCTTCACTTTTACCAAGGTGGCGTGGCGCAGCACCGATTCAACGCGCTATCCAAGCAGGAGATACTGAAACAGGCATTACCATCATGCAAATGGATGTCGGCCTTGATACTGGCGACATGCTAATAAAACTTTGCACCGCCATCGAAGCAGATGAAACCGCCAGCAGCCTACATGACCGTTTAGCAGACTTAGGTGCAGATGCAATCTTAGAATACTTAAGAGAATACAAAAACTTAGCACCAGAAAAGCAAAATAACGCACTTGCTTGCTACGCTAAAAAACTAAGTAAACAAGAAGCCCAAATCAATTGGCATGAAATTGCCACACAAATTGATAAAAATGTTCGGGCGTTTAACCCTGTACCTATCGCTTTTTTCGAACTCGAAGACATGCGTATTCGCGTATTTGAAGGCGCACACATAGAGCATATCGGCCCAGAAGAAGCTGGCACTATTTTAAGAAAAGACAAACACGGCATTCTAGTTAAATGTGGTGAAGACGCTTATCTAATTAAAGTTTTACAGCTACCGGGGTCAAAAGCGATGCCTGTTGATGCTTTTGTAAATGGCGGAAAGAACCTTTTAAACCCTGATGATAAGTTACTGCCTCCGGCTCAGGAAGCAAGCAAATGAGCAATGATAATCCAAGAACAAAATCATTTACTAAAAATAGCAAACGCAGACCATCAAATAGCAAAAAAAAACCAGCTAACCCTAGAGCCCCAGACTTAAAATCAATTTCAGACACTCGTGCCTTAAGCGCCCAATTAGTCTATGAAGTCTGTGTAAACCAAAAATCACTCAATTCTTTACTTCCACTCACAAGCCACCAAGTTGATGAAAAAGATCGTGCACTCCTACAAGAAATTGTCTTTGGTACCTGCCGCTGGCTTCTCTGGCTTAAAACTTTATACCAGCCTCTACTAAGTAAACCAGTTCATCGAAATGACTTTTTAGTTGAATGCCTCCTTTGTATCGGCCTATACCAACTTTTATTTACACGTATCCCCACTCATGCCTGCTTAAACGAGACAGTGGAAGCAGCTGACAAACTCGGCCTTAGCCGCTTTAAAGGTCTAATTAATGCCCTTCTTAGGCAAGTTTCCCAGCAAGAAATTGATATAGAAGATGTAGAGACTCGCCAAGTTATGGCAACTTCAAGTCACCCACAATGGTTTCAGGATAAGTTAAAACACAATTGGCCAGAGCAATGGTTAGATATTTTAGAACAAAATAACTTGCATCCACCTATGGCGCTAAGAATAAATGCGTCTTTTACATCAGCTACAACAAGCAAAACGCTTCAGGAAACATATCTCGAAAAACTAAGCGAGCAAGATATTCCTGCCTACGCCTCCAAAATTAGTCAAAATGGCATTATATTGAACCGAGCATGCCCTGTTCAAAGTTTGCCAGATTTTGCTGAAGGCGGCGTAAGTGTTCAGGATGAAGCAGCACAACTTAGTAGCGAGCTATTAGATCTAAAGCCGAACTTACGTGTTTTGGATGCTTGCGCCGCACCAGGTGGAAAAACCTGCTCTATGCTAGAAAATGAGCCTTCCCTTTCTGTACTAGCTCTCGACTCTGATGGCATCAGATCTGAACGAATTGAAGAAAACTTAGCAAGATTAAAACTAAAGGCAGACATAAAAATAGCACCAGCTGAAGACTTACCAGCATGGTGGGACGGCACACATTTCGATAGAATTCTTCTGGACGCACCTTGCAGTGCAACGGGCGTTATTCGTCGCCATCCCGACATTAAACTTCTACGACACGAAGGCGATATAAAACAATTAGCAGAGTTACAACTCAAACTCATTACCACTCTTTGGGAGACATTGACTCCTGGCGGTTTATTGGTTTACGCGACCTGCTCTATCTTCTCACAAGAAAATAGTCGTATTATTGAGCGCTTTTTAAAACAAACAGGCGATGCCAAGATACTTCCCATCAAAGCTGATTGGGGAATTAACACCGAATTTGGTACTCAATTATTTCCTAGTAAGAATAGCCATGATGGTTTTTTCTATGCACGCTTACAAAAATTAGATCCAAGCAAAGAAAATGAGACACAAGCACTGCAAAACGTATAGAATCTGCCCCTCACTTGGGCTTGAATAACAAGCAGACTGAATTTATGAAAATCATTATTATTGGTGCAGGCCAAGTTGGCGCCACCTTAGCGGAAAACTTAGCCAGCGAAGAAAATGACATTACGATCATTGATCAAGATAGCGCTCGTCTGAGAGAGCTGCAAGATCGTTTAGATATTCGTACCGTATATGGTCAAGGCTCCCATCCAGATATTCTAGCCCAAGCCGGCGCTGAAGATGCCGATATGCTTATCGCTGTCGCTAATAGTGACGAAGTTAATTTAGCGGCTTGCCAAGTTGCCTATACCTTATTCCAAACGCCTACAAAAATATGCAGAGTCAGGGCAACGCCTTACCTTTCTAAACCAGAGTTATTTTCAACTAAAGCTTTCCCTGTTGATGTATTAATCAGCCCAGAACAAGTAGTGACTAAAAGCATCTGTCGCTTATTAGAATATCCTGGCGCACTACAAGCTCTCGATCTAGCCCAAGGTAAAGCAAGGCTTGTCGCAATTCGAGGGGCCGAAGGTGGCCCGCTTATTGGCCATAAACTGTCTCTAATAAGAGAGCACATGCCAACCATCGATACCCGAGTAGCCGCCATTTTTCGAAAAGGCCAGCCTATTATTCCGACCGGGGATACCGTGATCGAAATCGATGATGAAGTCTTTTTCATTGCGGCAACAAACCATATTCGTGCCGTCATGAGCGAACTCCAAAAACTTGAAAATAACTACCGACGCATCATTATTGCTGGTGGCGGTAACATTGGCTTCCGTTTGGCCAAGCGTCTTGAAAGACACTATCAAGTTAAATTAATTGAAAGCAATTATGAACGCTGCGTTGAACTATCAGAGGCGCTCGAAAAGACTTTCGTTCTGCATGGCAATGCGGCTAATAAAGATATGTTACTTGAAGAAAATATTGAAGAAACAGATGTATTCATCGCCGTAACCAATGATGACGAAGCGAACATCATGGCGTCCATGCTGGCTAAACGAATTGGCGCTCGAAAGGTCATGGCTTTAATTAGTAATCCGGATTATGTCGATCTAATTCAAGGTGGCGAGATTGATATTGCTATTTCGCCTCAACAAATCACCATCGGCAGCCTCCTCACCCACATTAGAAAAGGCGATGTCGTCAATGTTCATGCACTTCGCCGAGGGGCTGCAGAAGTCATTGAAGCCGTCGCGCATGGTGATAATAAGTCATCAAAAGTTGTTGGCAAGCGTCTGGATGAAATTGATCTACCTGCGGGCACAACCATTGGCGCCATTGTAAGAGACCAAGAAGTACTGATAGCACATGACCATATCCGTATTCAATCTAACGACCATGTCATTCTGTTTTTAGTCGATAAACGGAAAGTAAAGGAAGTCGAAAAGCTATTCCAAGTTGGCTTGTCTTTCTTTTAAATATTTTTTAGGTACTCTCTTTAAATTTTAGGAAACTGGGCCAATGCGCTTTTCAACTGTTTGTCGGATTTTAGGTATCTTGCTGATGATTTTCAGCTTTACCATGCTTCCTCCGATTGCCGTTTCAATTTATTACGATGACCATCAGTTTTTTGCCTTCTTCGATGCCTTCCTTCTTACCTTGGCCGTTGGTATAGCTATCTGGTTCCCAGTACGGAATAAGAAAAAAGAACTCAGAGTTCGTGATGGTTTTATCGTAACAGCGCTCTTTTGGCTAGTGCTCAGCTTAAGCGGTTCCATTCCTTTATATTTTTCAGATCAACCTGATCTTCGCTTTGTTGATGCATATTTCGAGTCTTTATCAGGACTCACTACCACTGGCGCAACGGTCATTACAGGGCTGGACACTCTTCCTAAATCAATTCTCTGGTATCGCCAACAACTTCAATGGTTTGGTGGCATGGGTTTGATCGTACTAGCGGTTGCGATTCTGCCAATGCTTGGAATAGGTGGTATGCAGCTATATAGAACCGAAATACCCGGACCTGTAAAAGACACCAAGCTGACACCTCGAATTACAGAAACAGCTAAAGCGCTCTGGTATATATATCTGGGTTTAACTGTCGCCTGTGCACTAGCATACTGGATTGCCGGCATGTCCTTATTTGATGCCATCTGCCATAGCTTTTCAACTATCGCAATTGGCGGTTTCTCAACCCATGACACAAGTATTGGTTATTTTGATAGCGTGGCAGTTGAAATGATCGCGGTATTTTTCATGTTTGCCGCCGGCGTTAATTTTGCGCTACATTTTGCCGCATGGAGAAGAAATAGTTGGCGAACTTATTTTCAAGACCCTGAATTTAAATTTTATGGTAGCTTAATGCTACTAGTCGCATGCGGCACGATTGGTGTTCTGTATTTCACCGGCACCTATGGCTTTGCTGAGTCGTTCACGACAGGGCTATTTCAAGTTGTCACCATCGCCACTACAACCGGCTATGCAACGGCTGATTTTTCTAGCTGGCCTTTCGTACTTCCTTTTTTGTTATTTTTGATCGCATTTGTTGGTGGCTGTGCCGGCTCAACTGGAGGCGGAATGAAAGCCATACGCGTATTACTGATTTACAAGCAGGGTTTGCGTGAAGTTAAAAGGCTGATTCACCCCAATGCAGTCATTCCCATTAAAGTAGGCAAAAAACCCGTCCCAGATAGAGTTATCGAGGCCGTCTGGGGCTTCTTTTCTGTCTACTTATTTGTCTTCGTTGTCTTACTCTTGCTAGTCCTCGCGACTGGGCTCGATCAGGTTACGGCATGGTCAGCGGTAGGTGCAACCATGAATAACCTAGGCCCAGGACTAGGTGATGTTTCAGTTCACTATGGTAATATTCCTGACACCACCAAATGGGTTTTATGCTTTGCAATGCTG
>CAXBKC010000214.1:0-6939 GCA_963975615.1 uncultured Oleiphilus sp. | reverse complement strand
CTAGATAATAAACTTCAGTGGCGACTTAGTTCATCACCTATAACGATAAACCCATTGCATGCTTTGCAATTTGGTTTTTCAAAAAACTTTGCTTATTTACCCAGTTCATACCGGTATTGCGCAGCCACCTCACGACAGGGTCAGGTTGTTCAAAAAGACGCTTAAAGCCTTCCATTGCCCCCATCATTAACAAGTTATCGCCCTGCCTTTGTCTTTGGTAACGCTTTAAGAGGACCAAGCTATTCACTTCAAGCCCTTGCTTGTCTGCCTCTTTCAGAATATCAGCTAAGACTTTTACATCTTTGAAGCCAAGGTTTACGCCCTGCCCCGCTAAAGGATGAATGGTATGTGCGGCATCACCCAGTAAAACAATACCTGGTTTCACGTAGGTTTTGGCGTGGCGCTGCCTAAGTGGAATGGCATAACGTGTCGAAACAGCTTTGAGCTCACCTAAGTTAAATTCGATTGATTTAGCCAATTCATTTAAGAACTCAGTTTCGGATAAGGCCATTAATGATTTTGCCCGCGCAGTTTCTTGTGACCAAACAATGGAGCAATACTGCTGCGTGTTATCTGCATCGGCTAAGGGTAAAAAAGCTAAAGGGCCGCTTTCACTGAAGCGCTGCCAAGCAGTATTCTGATGTTTTTTAGCCGTTTTAATGGTCGCAACAATGGCTTCATGCTGATAATCCCATTCTCGCGTAGGCATCGCGGCCCACTGCCTAACTCTTGAATTAGCGCCATCTGCCGCCACAAGTAACTTGCACTGAATCAGCTGACCGCTTTCTAAGGTGAGAAGGTGTTGCTCTGTTTCGCCTTCAACTAATTGAATAGTGTTTAACTTATTACCCAGGAAGCGTTTTAGATTTGTTTGCTCTGCTAGTACCTTATGCAAGGCGGATATAATCAGTTGATTTTCGAGAATACAGCCCAGAGAATCCTGATAAAGTTCAGCAGAATCAAACTCAATTGCCGCCGTCCCTAATTCATCCCACACTTTCATTTTTTGATATGCTTGGATTTTCTGAGGATCCATTTTTTCCCAAGCACCGATTTCGTTAAGTACGCTTTGGGAAGCAACGGTCAGGGCGCTCACGCGCGCTTCAAACTCGTTAACAGATGAGGCAGGCGCTAAGCTTCGTTGTAAACTTGCTTCCGTCTGATTATCTATTAAGGCAATATTCAAACCACTACCTTTTAAAGAAGCGGCTAAAGCAGCTCCGACTAAACCGGCGCCAACTATCGCGATATCGACATTAATTAGATTTTGTTTCATATTCTGTCACTTACTCAAATAGTGATTAGACGTTTGAATGAATATTCGATTTTCTGCCGGCCAAGCCCATTGCGCGTGAAGCAAATAAAGTCTTTAAAATAGGCGCATTATCTAAGCCAATTAAACCAAGCTCTCTGGCGACACTTAAAAGCTTGGAAGAACTACCAAACACTTTGACTAATTGATCACTAAGCGCGACCGTCTTAATTTGGTCATCTACTCGACTAGCACAAAGTTTGGCTAAATTTTCAAGTGATTCGAATGCGATACCCTGCTCTTGGCACTGTACGACATTTTCAACACTCGCCGCCACACCCCGTATTGCAAGATTAAACCCTTGGCCCGCAACAGGGTGCAAACTATGTGCGGCATTACCTAACAAGAGTACACCAGAGCGGCACTGCTCTTTCGCCTGTATCAATGTTAAAGGATAACTCAGCCGTTCTCCGCACTTCTCTATTTTGCCCAAGCGTTCCCCAAAACTCTCTTCGATCGCACGACAAAATGCATTGTCATCCATTTCAAGATAGCGGGAGACTTCTGCCTGATCGTGCGTCCAAACCACGGCACACAGGTAGTCCGAAAGCGGCAACATGGCCAATGGCCCTTTACTGGTGAACCGTTCATAGGCGGTGCCGTTATTTGGCAACTCTGTCGTTACATTGACAACAACCGCATGCTGAGAATATTGCTGAATTTCAGATTCTATACCCAGCTTTTTAGCAGTATTTGAATCAGTGCCATCGGCAATAATCAGTAAGCGCGTTTTGACTTTTCGCTGATACCTTTCTTTACTAGCATCGGCAGCAGTAAGCACCAGCTCTTGAGGGCTACCGTGAATAATTTCTTCTACTTTCACACCAGCAAATAGAGGAATATTTAATTGATCTACCCGTGAAAGCAAGCAGAGACCGAGCCACTTATTAGGCACCACATAGCCCACTGCAGTCTGCTTATAGTCTTCAGCTTTAATTCGGGTTGTGCCGAAGCGATCTTTTTCTGAAACATGCACTTCGGTGATTGGACAGGCTTGCTTCTCGACCTCAGACCACACACCCAAGTCTGTCAGAATATCTCGGGTTCCCCATGATAATGCAGTTGAACGGGCATCGTAACTTGGCGTGTAATCGGGTACAGCACTGGTAAAACCAAAGGCATCAATAAGAATGACCTTTAAACCGAGCTGGGCTAAACCTATCGCAGCACTTGCGCCCACCATGCCAGCGCCAACAATGGTCACATCAACTTGGCTTTCGTCAGCTATATCCTGCAAGTTAGCGAGCATTATTTATTCATCTCCCGCCATCAATGCTTCGATCTCATTAATTTCTTTTGGCACCAATTCACTCAGTATGCGACAACCCGTTTTTGTTACCAAGACATCATCTTCAATACGAATTCCAATCCCACGCCACTTCTTAGCGACATCTTTATTTGACGGTGAAATATAGATCCCTGGCTCGACTGTCAGTACCATTCCCGGCTCTAATAAACGCCATTCACCAGCAATTTTATATTCGCCGACATCATGAACATCCAAACCCAACCAGTGGCCAGTTCTGTGCATATAGAAAGGCTTATACAGCTCTTTCTCTATAGCTTCTTCCAATTCAGCATCTATTAGGCCTAATTGAATAAGGCCACTGGTTAATACCCGAACAGCAGCTTCATGCGGGTGGTTCCAGTGATTACCAGGCTTTACTGCTTCAATGGCGGCGTATTGAGCATCTAGTACAATCTGATATAGCAATCGCTGCTCTAAAGAAAACTCACCTGAAACGGGAAATGTACGGGTTATATCCGAGGCATAACAACCAAGCTCACAGCCGGCATCAATTAGGACTAAATCGCCTGCTTTCAATTTAGACTGATTCTCAATGTAATGCAGAATACAGCCATTATCACCGCTGCCGACAATAGAAGGATAAGCATTAAAACGAGCGCCATGGTTGGCAAAGGTGTGTTGAATAATAGATTCTAAATGGTATTCAGATAAACCAGGCTTACATATTCGCATTGCTTCCATATGGGCTTTTGCAGAAATTTCTGCTGCTTCAGCCATCACCTTCACTTCTGCTGCACTTTTATATAGACGAAGCTCGTGCAGAGCATGCTCTAATGCAACAAATTCACCTGGAGGATGCGCGCCGTTTCGGACCTTACTACGAATAATATTTATCCACTCCATTACCTTGGCGTCAAATTGAGCATCCAAGCCCATGGAATAAAAGACTTTGTTTGTCCCTTCAATCATGCCTGGCAATATGTCATCTATATCTGATATAGGAAAAGCATCATCGATTCCTGTGAGTTCATTGGCCCTGTCCGGCCCCATGATATAGCCATCCCACATTTCTTTAGTCGGGTCTCTCTCCCGACAAAATAAAACTGATTCGCCATGCGCTCTGCCCGGGATAATCACTAACACAGCATCCGGCTCATTAAAGCCAGACAGGTAGAAGAAATCGCTGTCTTGGCGAAAGTGATAATCAACATCACGGTTGCGTGACTTGATACTCGACGAAGGTAGAATTGCAATCGAGTTCTCACCCATTTGTTCAGCTAAATACCGTCTTCGTTTTGCGAATTCTTTTTTGTTCATCTTTTTCTCTTATCTGCTGGCAAACTAATGTGTTCACAATGCTCAATATTGAAAGCATATCTATTTTTATAGGTTTTTAATGCAGCGTTGGTGAATCTGTATTGGCTTCATCGTCTACGCTGGGTGCATTTAATTCCGCATATAAGTTCAAGACCCCAATACGTACATATTCACTAATTTCAAAGAACTCTTTCTCACCAGACTCGTCTTGTTCAACGCGTGTATCTATCTGACAAATATCTACAAAGTCCTTTAGTATTTCTTGCAGCTCACTATCAATATTCTTTAAACGATCACTGGCCGATATTGCAATACCTTCCAAAAAACCTCTTACCCATACAACAAGTGATTCTATTCGTTCTGATAAATCATAATCGTCATCAGGTAACATTAGAATAAAGCTGCTTGAATCCTTATCCATACCCTCAAGAGTATGTGTATAAAAGCCAAGTAAGTCTTCGGTAACATTTGCGTGTCGCTCATTATCTAGCGATTCAACACCCATATGTTCGAGTACTTGATTCAACCAATCAGACGCTGTGCGCCTTAAGCTGCCGACGATTTCACCGACCATGAGCCCATGAAGCTCGCTTGGATGATTAATTGCACCATGACTATTATAAATGTTTGCTAACCAGTCAAATTGGCTATCTTGCACTTCCTCATCGAAGTCTTCAGAAATGTTATCAGAGTCTTTCATAAACGTACCCTATCAATTGAATTTTGCAGAATTATACGAGAGCTGGCTCAGGAATGCGAAAGCGAGTTGACCACCACGCTGACGCCCCTTATAGTTAGTGTTTTCGTCATTCTCAATATTTGAATACCAAGGTATAAAAATGGAAGCGTCACAGATTAAATCCTTTTCCGCTAAAGTTGAACAGCTTCTTGCTTATTGTCAAAAGCTTGAAACCGACAATAACTCACTGAAAGCGCTCCAGAATGAATGGTTATCTGAACGAACCAAACTTCTACAAAAAAATGACTTAGCAAAAACTAAAATTGAATCTATGATTACTCGCCTAAAAGCTATGGAGCAACAGTAATGTCAGATATCAATACGCTTAAAGTTAAAATTCTTGAAAAAGATTATTTAGTCAGCTGTCCAGATGACAAAAAAAATGCGCTTACCAATGCTGCAGGCCATTTGGATTCTAAAATGCGAGATATACGTTCTTCTGGTAAAGTTTTAGGGACTGAGCGAATTGCTGTTATGGCCGCCTTAAATATCACCTACGAACTACTTGAAAGCAGCAAAGGCTTTTCTAGCGATCAATCTACACTAAGTTCCTTAGAAGAGCGTATGGATCAGGTTCTAAACAAAGCTGTTCTTTAATAGCTAATGTATAAAATTATGATTTGTTTCTTTTCGTAAAAAGGACTGTCTTTTCTCTGTATATTTTATATGATGGCATTGTGTTCTGGAATGCTCGCGAGCTAGATATGTCCTCGAGCCGATTATACCACTTAGGTAGTTATTTTGTGTAATGTGTGCAAGTCCCCTGGTCTTCCAGACGGGAAAGCCTAATTTACTCTAGATGACAACCCCCTTGAACTTTCGGGTTCAAGGCCTTATCAAGCAGCGGCATTTCGGGCACACCAATTTAACCGACATCGGTTTCATTTCCTAATATGCCTAATCTTAATTCAAACTCAATTTCTTCGGCCTCCAAACAAGGCCATACAGATATTCAAGCCGATAAAAAGAAACTTAGAGCTAAAATAAGAAAGCAAAGACGTTCTTTATCACTCTCTCAACAAAGAAAAGCGTCTGCTAATTTGTGCAGACGACTCAAACGAAGCAAACTTCTTTTAAAGCACCAACATATTGCTTTGTATCTTGGGAATGACGGTGAACTAAACCCACAGCTGCTCATCAAGCAATTATGGGAACAAAAAAAACACGTTTACCTACCTGTCGTCCACCCGCTTTATCACAACCGACTCTGCTTTTGCCTTGTGACGCCAAATTCAAAATTCAGTAAAAATAAATTTGGCATTTTAGAGCCCGACTTTAAATACTCAACGCTCTTTCCCAGAAAAAGCCTTTCCTTAGTACTTATGCCTTTAGTGGCTTTTGATAATGCAGGAAATAGAATGGGAATGGGCGGCGGATTTTACGATAGAAGCTTTGCATACAAGGCTGAGTCAAAACACAGCAGACCAAAACTTATTGGCCTTGCCCATGCTTTTCAAGAACAAGAATGCTTACCTGTAGAGAAGTGGGATATTCCATTAGATGGCGTATTAACCGACCTAAAATTTCATCAATTTAAAGTAGCTTAACCTTTAAGTAAGAACAGCCTATCGACTAGCCGCCCTATCCTCAATCTGATTGTACGAAGACACGCCCTCAATGACAGGTCGGCTGGAACTAACCGTCATGGAAGAAAAACCACTTACAATCAAACCAATAAAAAAAAGCGCTATCAATGCAATCATTGCATCCGGCTTTCGTTTCATATTAACCCCAAAAAACATATATTATTATTCTGACTAGACACATTTGCATAAGTATTATGCTTGTAAATGCCACACCAAAAACTTAATTAAAGATCTCTATCACCGTCAACCAGAACAAAAAAGATCCTACTAATCAGAAAAATAGCACAACTTTCGAGAATAAATATTAATTCTTCGCAACAAGCCAATGTTTTTACTGATTTAAAAACGAATCAACGTCAATAATTCGCCAGTCGTTTAATTTCCTCGAAGAAATAAACGATAAGCTTCGTTATCAGTCTCATCCCAATACCGAAAACCCACTTTATCCAGCATGGCAATAAACTCATATTTATCTTCTGGCTCTACCTGAACGCCCATCAAAACACGACTATAAGCTGCACCATGATTTCGGTAATGGAACATCGATATGTTCCATTTTGTCCCTAATGAGTTCAGAAAAGACATTAAAGCACCGGGCCTTTCTGGAAATTCAAAACGATACACTTGCTCATTTCCAACACCCTTTGCGCGTCCACCAACCATGTGACGAATATGAATTTTGGCGATTTCATTATCAGTTAAATCTACGACGGGATAACCAAGCGCTCTTAAATCC
>CAXBKC010000213.1:0-6953 GCA_963975615.1 uncultured Oleiphilus sp. | reverse complement strand
ATCGGGCATTTTATCTCCGGCATTAATATTCTCTTTTGCACTGCTGGGTATTTTCCCTTTCATTGCGAAAAAAGTGATCTCAATATTTAAAGCGAAACGTGTTTATAAGAACTGGACCAAGCCTAAAACCTTTGACCGTAACTTGATTGTGATTGGAGCGGGAGCTGGTGGTTTAGTTTCTTCTTACATTGCTGCTGCTGTTAAAGCGAAAGTAACTTTAATTGAAGCTCATAAAATGGGTGGTGATTGTCTCAATTATGGCTGTGTCCCAAGTAAAGCATTAATCAAAAGCGCTAAATTAGCCAAGCAAATGCAAGTGGCTGAGAAGTATG
Source organism: uncultured Oleiphilus sp. (assembly GCA_963975615.1). Lineage (GTDB taxonomy): Bacteria > Pseudomonadota > Gammaproteobacteria > Pseudomonadales > Oleiphilaceae > PZPK01. The sequence goes on along the minus strand of CAXBKC010000213.1, from coordinate 6,621 downwards.
GTTTGGAAAATGTGCAGCCGTCATTCTCGTTTAAGAAAGTGATGCAGCGTATTCATAATATAATTGCTGAAGTAGAGCCACATGATAGTGTCGACCGCTATACCAGTTTAGGTGTCGAGGTATTACAAGGTTATGCCAAACTGATAGACCCTTGGACAGTTGAGGTTGCTTTAAATGACGGTAGTACCCAGCATTTAACGGCACGCAGCATTGTCATTGCCGCTGGTGCAAGCCCATTTGTACCACCACTTCCTGGTATTGAAGAGTCAGGCTATGTCACCAGCGATACCTTATGGGATGAGTTTGCCAAACGAGATGAAATTCCGAAGCGTTTAGTTGTTTTAGGTGGTGGCCCGATAGGTTGTGAACTGTCACAAAGCTTCGCACGCCTTGGAAGCGAAGTGGTCCAAATAGAGCGTGGTGCGCGCATCATGGCAAGAGAAGATCAGGAAGTTTCTGAGCTTGCTAAAGCTAGCCTAGAAAGTGATGGTGTTCGAGTATTAACCGGCCACACGGCGTTGCGTTGTGAAAAAGATGGTGAGTCAAAATTCATCGTGGTCGAGCATGAAGGTCAAGAACAGCGAATTGAATTTGATGACTTACTGTGCGCCGTGGGTCGTGTCGCACGTTTGACTGGTTATGGTTTGGAAACCTTGGGTATCGAAACTGATAGAACCGTTGTCACTAATGACTATCTCGAAACTTTGTATCCAAATATATATGCGGCGGGCGACGTCGCAGGACCATTCCAGTTTACTCATACTGCCGCACATCAAGCATGGTATGCCGCAGTAAATGCTTTGTTCGGACAGTTTAAGAAGTTTAAAGCTGATTACAGTGTCATTCCATGGGCGACCTTTGTTGACCCTGAAGTAGCGCGTGTTGGTTTGAATGAGCAAGAAGCCAAAGAGCAAGGTGTTGCTTATGAAGTCACCAAATATGGTATCGATGATTTAGATCGAGCCATTGCAGAAAGTGCCGCCCATGGTTTTGTAAAAGTATTAACAGTTCCCGGAAAAGATAAAATCTTGGGCGTTACTTTAGTAGGTGAGCATGCAGGTGACCTGTTAGCGGAATTTGTGTTTGCTATGCGTCATGGTTTAGGGCTTAACAAAATATTGGGTACGATTCATACTTATCCTACTTGGGCCGAGGCCAATAAATACGCGGCAGGTGAATGGAAAAAAGCACATGCACCTGAACTGGCACTTCGCTTACTAGAGAAATATCATACTTGGAGGCGCGGTTAATGATTCGTGCGTTTAGATATCTAAGCTTATTCATTGTATTAGCGGGTTATTCTCTTATGTCGAATGCAGCAACGTTTGACCATTCGGTTTGGGATGGATTATTAAAAAATTATGTGCAGCCAATTAATGACGGTCATTCAACGACTGTCGACTATACCGGTTTCTTAAAGAATCGTAGTGACTTGGGTCGGTATTTGACTCAGTTATCATCATTAAAGAGAGATGACTTTGACGCGCTCGACAAAGACGAACAGCTAGCCTTGTTAATCAATGCCTATAACGCGTGGACAGTCGAATTTATCCTCACTAAATATCCTGACCTTAAGTCTATTAAAGAACTGGGCAGCTTTTTTAGCTCGCCTTGGAAAAAAGAATTTATTCCTTTTTTAGGAGAGCAACGCAGTCTGGATGATATTGAGCATAATTTGATTCGAGGCTCTGGTCGTTACAAAGATGCTCGTATTCATTTTGCTGTTAATTGTGCCAGTATTGGCTGTCCAGCACTGCGAGCTGAAGCGTTTATCTCATCAAAGTTAGATGCTCAATTAGAAGAGCAGACCCAACTTTTTCTGTCGGATACAAGCCGTAATCGTCTGACTAAAGATGGCTTGGAAGTCTCATCTATTTTTAAATGGTATCGAGAGGACTTCGAGAAAGGCTGGTCTGGAGTCGATGGTTTAGAAAGCTTTTTTGCCTTGTATTCAGATTCGCTAAAGCTTAATGATAAACAAGTCTTAGATTTACGGGAAGGTAATTTAGATATTGAGTTTCTTGATTATGATTGGCGTTTAAACAGCAAATAATATTCTATGTCGATATCCATTATTGTTCCTATGCTAAATGAATCTTCACAGTTACCTGACTTACTCGGGCATATAATTGAGTATAAAAAGGCCGGCTGTGACGTTATTTTGGTAGATGGTGGCAGCACTGATCAGTCTGCTGAGCAGGCCGAAGCATTAGGCTTTACCGTGCTTCGATCTGTAAAGGGTCGAGCAGTTCAAATGAACACAGGCGCGAAATCTGCAAGTAGCGATATTTTACTATTCCTTCATGCTGACACCCGACTACCAGAAAATGCCGATCAAATAATTGAACGTGCATTTGAAGATAAAAATGCTCAGTGGGGGCGTTTTGACATCAAGATTACCGGGCAAGCTTTTATGTTGAAAGTGGTTGCCTGGTTTATGAATCACCGCTCACGCTTAAGCTCTATCGTCACGGGTGATCAAGCTGTTTTTATCAGACGAGACTTGTTTGAGAAACTAGGCGGTTTTCCTGTACAAGCCTTAATGGAAGATATCGAGTTTTCTAAACGTTTAAAGGGCACATGTAAACCAATTGCTTTGCGTGCAAAGGTGCACACTTCAGGACGACGCTGGGAACAAAAGGGTATTTGGCGTACCATCTTTTTAATGTGGTCTTTACGCTTCGCGTATTGGCGTGGGGCGAGTGCAGCAGAGTTAGCCTCTAAATATCGATAGTTTCAAGAATGATATAAATCATGAACAAGAAAACGCACATCATCATCTTTGCCAAAGCGCCCCTAGCAGGTTTTGCGAAAACCCGTTTAATACCTGCCTTAGGTGAACAGGGCGCAGCTCAACTGGCTAAACAATTATTTGATCACGCAATCAAAGAAGCTTTATCTGCTGATATAGGCTCGGTAGAGCTATGCCTAACCCCTTCCTTAGAGAATGATTGTTGGAAAGAGTTTAATCTAGCTAAAAATCTTATTATCACCGAGCAAGGTGAAGGGGATTTAGGTGAAAGAATGGCGCGAGCGAGTGAAAGAGCCTTGAAAAGTAAGCGTGCTGTTTTATTGATAGGCACAGATTGCCCTGAATTAGATCGTAGCTATTTACGAGAAGCTGCTGAAGAGTTAGCTTGTCACGATGCCTGCCTAACGCCTGTATCAGATGGTGGTTATGCGTTGATGGGGCTTAATGCTTTTCATGCAAGTTTGTTTAATAACATGCCTTGGAGTACTGAGAGCGTAAGTGACTTAACTTTTGAGCGTTTTCGGTATTTGGATTGGCAAGTGGCACACTTAAGAGAGTTACATGATATCGATGAGCCAGATGATTTGCGGTATTTACCTGAGAAATTCATTCAAGAACGCTCATTGAACTAGTCGAAATGTGTTTGATGCAACCTAGGGTTTAATTTGGAATACCCTTCGACGGGGCTCAGGGAGTGGGCAAATCGGGAGTAATTTTGGGGTCAGACCCCACGGGTCTGACCCCAAAATTACTCGGGTATGACCGCATAAAGAACTTATCGTAAATTTTATTTTGAGCTGATCTTAAATAATAAAATAGGACATAAAAATGGAATATTCAAAGCTTGGTAGTAGCGGCCTAAAAGTATCGCGCGTTTGTTTAGGTTCAATGACTTGGGGTGGACAAAATAATCAGCGTGAAGCGAGTGAACAAATTGATTATGCTCTAACTCAGGGCATTAACTTTATCGATACTGCTGAAATGTATTCGGTACCGCCTAAAGCTGAAACTTACGGTAAAACCGAAAAGATGATCGGCAATTGGCTGGCGGCCAATTCAACTAGACGAAGTGAGATCATACTTGCAAGTAAAATTGCGGGGAGCGGAATTCCGTGGATTCGTGACGGTGGTGATATTACTGGTGAGTCGATCATTCAATCTGTCGATGCATCTTTAAAGCGACTTCGTACAGATTATATCGACCTCTATCAGCTTCACTGGCCGAACCGAACTTCTCCACACTTTGCGAAACATCTGCCCGGTAAAATTACTTTTACTGATGTAGACACTCAAGCACATTCCAATCAGATGTTAGAGGTTCTTCAAGCACTAAATGAATGTGTGAAACTAGGCAAGATAAGACACTGTGGTTTGTCTGATGATACGCCTTGGGGCATTAATGAATATCTGCGCTTAGCCGAAAGACATTCCTTGCCAAAAATGGTCTCTATCCAAAATGAATTTAACCTGCTTCATAACAAAGACTGGCCATATTTGATCGAAAATTGCGTACATGCAGACCTTGCTTTCTTACCATGGTCTCCCTTGGGTGGTGGCGTTTTGAGTGGTAAATATTTAAATGGTAAACGACCAGAAGGTAGCCGCTGGAGTATTCCTCAGCGCAATGGGATTTTACGTGATAAGCCGCAAGTTGAGTTAGCTGTCAAAGCATATGCTGACATTGCGCAGCAAAATAATATGACACCGTCTCAATTAGCCTTGGCTTGGTGTAATCAAGTTGATGGTGTGACTTCTACTATCATTGGGGCAACGTCTTTGTCCCAGCTAACGGAAGATATTGATGCCTTCAAGTTTAAGCTTTCAAACGAGACATTGAAGGATGTTCAAGCGGTGATGAGTCAGTATCCATCACCGTTTTGATATTTTATAGCTGCTTCGTTCGTTGAGCTCGTCGAAACGGATAAGAAACGTGGTTCGTGGAATCTGGAACCCCCTTCGACGGGCTCAGGGACCGTATTTTTTTTAGTAAAGAGGTTGAAAATTATGTACAAAAAAATAGCACTAATGACAACACTAGTATTAAGCATTATTAATCCAACCACTGCAGCTGAACTTCACGATATTGTCGAATCAAAACATCGAGAAGAGTCTTCTCTGCGTGATGTTTATCGAAACCCGCAAGCAACACTTGAATTCTTTAAGCTAAAAGATGATATGACGGTCGTTGAAATTTGGCCAGGTGGAAAGGGGTGGTATACCGAAATTCTTGCACCTTTTTTAAAAGATAAAGGCCAGCTCTATGCTGCTCACTTTAATGAAGACTCATCGTCAGAGTTTTTTAGAAACGCTCGTAAAAGTTTTACTGAAAAGTTAGCTGCGTCACCGGAGTTATATTCAAAGGTTAAGTTGACCAGTTTTAACCCACCTAACTATATCGATATAGCGCCAGAAAATAGTGCTGATCTAGTACTAACCTTCAGAAATATACATAACTGGTATATGCGTGGAGGCGGTGATGAACGCGTGTTATCGGCATTTAAAGCGTTCTATAAAACGCTAAAGCCGGGCGGGATGCTAGGTGTTGTAGAGCATCGTTTAGCGGATTCTAGAGACTTAAGTGAGCAAGAAGCAAGTGGCTATATGCGACTGGATTACGTTATGAATATCGCTAAACAAGCAGGTTTTAGCTTTCTCGAAGCAAGCGATATAAATAGGAACCCCGAGGATACAAGTGATCACCCAAAAGGCGTCTGGACCTTACCACCATCACTTCGTTTGGGAGAAGAAAACAAAGCGCAATATTTGGCTATTGGTGAGAGCGATAGAATGACCTTACTATTTCAAAAACCTACTAAATAGGCTTAGAATGACTCTGCTCTAGAAGAAAATAAAAACTGTGAGCAATTTAAAGAATTAATATTTTAAATAAGTTGTAAGAATACCTTTAGTCTCATCGACTATATTATTGAATCACTACTTATGTACTTTATGAGTATCACATGCTCTTTCGAATGACATAAAAGTGGCTATACGATATATAACAGTTATTACTCAAAATAATTTAAAGGATCAGTTATGAAAAAAACTACATTAACTTCAGTTGTATTAGGTTCATCTTTAGCAATGGCAGCGTTTTCAGGTGCGCTTCAAGCAAACGAAAACCCTTTCTCTGCAACCTCACTATCAAGTGGTTATTTAGTGGCCTCTAACGATAAAATGCCTGAAGGCAAGTGTGGCGAAGGTAAGTGCGGTGGCGACATGAAGGACAAAGCTGACAAGAAAATGGAAGGCAAGTGTGGCGAAGGCAAGTGCGGTGGCGACATGAAAGGAAAAGCTGACAAAAAAATGGAAGGCAAGTGTGGTGAAGGTAAGTGCGGTGGCGACAAGTAGGTCTCAGCTATCTATCTGAAGAAGAGCGGCTTAGGTCGCTCAACTTTTTTAAGTGTTTAGTAGTGGGTTATGATGATGGATAAGGTCAGTTTAGAAAATATTTCTTCCCAGCCTGGATTTGCCGGTTTGGGGTTTAGACGAGAAATGCTCTCTGATTTACAACAAAGTTCTTCGACTATCCCGGTAGATTTTTTTGAAATTGCCCCTGAAAACTGGCTTTCGATAGGTGGGCGTTTCGCCAAGGATTTACGTCAATTTACCGAACGTTATCCGTTTACCTGTCATGGTTTATCACTTTCTGTGGGTGGTTATACCGAGTTAGATACGCTGCTTCTAAAAAACATAAAACGTTTTATGCAAACGCACAATATTCCCCTATATACCGAGCACTTATCTTGGTGTGCAGATGATGGACATCTTTACGACCTCCTACCCATTCCTTGTACTGAAGGTGCAGTAAAGTGGGTTGCTAATCGCATTAAACAAGCACAAGACATATTAGGAATGCAGATCGGCAT
>CAXBKC010000212.1:0-6968 GCA_963975615.1 uncultured Oleiphilus sp. | reverse complement strand
TCTTGGCAGATTTATCGATGTCGACCGATGCCGGTATTAATGCCGACCAACGAGTCATTGATGTTATTCGAGATAGCATCTTAGTGTTCTCTGAAGCCTTAATAGAGGCAGGTGATCCTTTTGCTATCTATGGTTTTTCATCCATTAAAAACAAACAAGTTCGCTTCCACTTACTGAAAAATTTTGCTGAGAAATACTGCGATGGCATTCGTGGTCGAATTTTGGCGATTAAACCCGGTTTTTATACACGAATGGGAGCATCCATTCGTCAGGCCACTCAAATATTAGAGCAGCAGAATAGTCAGCAACGCTTGTTGCTTATCATTTCAGATGGCAAGCCAAATGACATTGATCATTATGAAGGTCGCTATGGCATAGAAGATACCCGCAAAGCCATTCTCGAAGCCAAACAACTCGGTTTGCAGCCTTTCTGTATCACCATAGATGAAGAAGGTAGTGACTATTTGCCCTACCTCTTTGGCGATCAAGGCTTTGCTGTGATTAAAGATATTACCCGTTTACCTAGTTTGCTCCCCAAGCTTTATTTAAATTTAACCGGTTTGCAGTGATCTTAACAAAGTCTGCACCAGATCGAAGAATGAGGATTTTATGAATATAAAAAATAGCTACTTGCCTCAGGCAAATGAAGTAGAGGTATTTGAGCATGCAGCAGGAAACTTCTTACCTTTACTAATAAAAGGGCCGACCGGCTGTGGTAAAACGCATTTTATCGAACACATGGCCAATAAACTGAAGCGCCCATTAATAACGGTTGCCTGTCACGATGACCTCACTGCAACCGACTTAGTTGGACGGCATTTAATTGGTAAGGATGGAACATATTGGCAGGATGGGCCGCTGACGCGCGCCGTTAGAGAGGGGGCTATTTGTTATTTAGATGAAGTTATCGAAGCACGTAAAGATACCACTGTTGTTTTACATCCCTTGTCTGATCACCGCCGAGTATTACCGATTGAGCGCACCGGAGAAGAAATTCAAGCACATCCCGATTTTATGTTGGTTATCTCGTATAACCCCGGCTATCAGAATGTAATGAAAGGCTTAAAACCAAGTACACGACAGCGTTTTGTTGCTTTGGAATTCAATTATCCAAGCCCAGAAAGAGAGGTGGTAATTGTTTGTCAGGAATCAAATATCGATAAAGAAACAGCGCAGAAATTGGTCAACTTAGGACAGGATTTACGTCGCCTGAAAGATCATGATTTAGAAGAAGCGGCTTCAACTCGCCTACTGATATATACCGCAAAAATGATTTTATCTGGCCTAGATCCAAAACAAGCGTGCATGGCTTGTTTGGCTCAACCCTTAAGTGATGAAACCAATACCTTGAAGGCGATAGCACGTTTGGTTGAGGTTTCTTTTCCCTAGAGTTGGGACATGTTTTATTAAGTAAAGACGCAATATGAAAATGCATAGCAGTAAAGAAATCCCTGGTGACATCGCGATATGGATTCTGATCTTTGCCGAGCTATTTGAGTTTGGTTTGTTCTTTATTTTATATGTTGTCGCAAAGGCACATAACCCAGAACTATTTCATAAAGGCCCTTCGTTACTAAGTCAGAATGCAGGTGTCGCGAATACGGTTATTTTGCTGACAAGCAGCTTTTTTGTTGCGAAAGCGGTTAGGGCGATAAAGCTAGGGCAACTTGTTCAAAGCAGGCGTTGGTTATGGTTAACATTCTTCTGCGGTGTCGCTTATTGTGTCATCAAGCTTTGGGAATATCGCTTTAATGAGCTCAATGGTATTAGCGTTGAAACCAATTTGTATTTCACTGTTTATTACTACCTGACATTCAATCACCTATTGCACGTAGGCTTTGGTCTTGCCGGTTTACTTTGGGTGATTTTGCGTTCCAAGTTTGGTGCTTATTCCGCTGAGCAGCATAAAGGTTTGGAGGCAGCAGCCTGTTACTGGCATATGGTTGATTTGGCCTGGATTATCATATTTCCCTTAATTTATGTGATGCATTAAGCGAGCGTTTAGAGGATAAAAATAGGGTGTTTTGATGTTTGAAAATAAAGTGCTGATAAGTGTCTGGCTACTCTTGCTTTTCTTCACACTGATTAGCGTTTTAATGGCGGAACAAGTCGATTTTACAGCTCTGTCAGCAGTATTAGTGTGTGCCATTGTTATTGTTAAATCACACTTAGTTATTGATTATTTGATCGGTTTAAAGCTGGTTCACCCAAGGTTAAGGAAGGTGATGTTGGGCTATTTTTACTTTATCCCTTCATTGATTGCGCTTGGAGCGGCTCGCCCTGAGTGGATTGTCAGTATGACGAGCTTAAATTAGCGCTAGGCATATAAATTTAATATATTTTTTAGGAAGGTTTCCATGCTTTCATTTTTAATAGATAAAAACCCAGATGCCAAACCCCTACCTGGGGATGCTGCAATATGGGTTTTTATACTGGCGGAGCTTGGTGTGTTTTCACTTTTCTTCATTGCTTTCGCTTTTGCCAAAATGCTTAACCCCGAAATATTTGCAGAAGGCTATCAGAGTTTAAATAGGGTGGCGGGTTTAATTAATACGCTTGCGCTAATTACCAGTAGCTATTTTGTGGTGCGTGCAGTGTTGGCGATTAAAAATAACCAATCACAGCTCTGTGCCCGTTGGCTTAATTGGGCGTTGTTGGCAGGAATGGTCTATGTCTTTGTCAAAATGTGGGAGTACTCAGAAACGATTGGAGCCGGTTACACCGCACATACTAACGTTTTTTATATGTTCTACTTTTTGCTCACCTTTTTTCATTTTGCGCACGTCATTTTTGGCATGGTGATCTTGGTCGCTGTTTCCAGAAAGGCCAAAAGAGGAGAGTATTCCATTGATAATTATTCAGGGGTTGAAACAGGGGCATCGTACTGGCACATGGTCGACTTGCTTTGGATAATTCTATTCCCATTGGTCTATGTCATTCACTAAATAAGAGTCTATCTAATGAATAACTATTTAGAACAACTTAATGCCGTGCAGCGAGCAACACTTATTTGGTTGGCCTTAATGACAGTGACGATATTAGCTGCGTTAATGAGTATATTTTTTAAAAGTGGCGTGGTCTTACTGTTGGCATCTGTCGTTATCTTGATTTTTAAAGGCCAAATGATCATAGATCACTTTATGGAACTTCGTCATGTTGCTATGCACTGGCGAAGACTTATGTCTGCTTACTGTATCGTCATCGGTGGATTTGTCATCGTCGCCTATCTGATGGGGATAAGTTAATTTTCTTGTTCTAAGGCTTCTTTGCTATACAGTAGGGTTCAATTTTATTTAAAACCTTTGCGTATCGTTAGGAACTTGATAATGAAGAAAGTCGCCATATTTGTTGATGTACAAAATATCTATTACACATCACGAGAAGTTTTTAAGCGCAACTTCGATTACAACGCTTTTTGGGCAAGAGTAACGAAAGATCGTCAGGTTACTAAAGCCTTTGCTTACGCAATAGATCGAGGTGACCAGAAGCAGTATGAGTTTCAAAATATACTTCGGGCAATTGGCTTTGAAGTAAAGCTTAAGCCTTTTATTCAACGCTCTGATGGCTCTGCTAAAGGCGATTGGGATGTAGGAATCACCATTGATATGATGGACTATGCTCAAGATGCAGATGTTATTGTACTTGTATCAGGTGATGGAGACTTCGACTTGCTGGTGAATAAGCTTCGTATTGATAAGGGCAAGCAGGTAGAAGTGTATGGCGTACCTAAACTTACAGCGGCGTCGTTGATCAATGCTGCCAGCGAGTTTATTCCTGTTGATTCAGCGCTTTTGTTGCCTTAGTCTAAGCATTTCAGGTCTCTTTCTAAACTTTATTCATCTTCTTAAGTGACATTTGAAAGTCATTGATTTATAACTTGAGTCAAACTTTCCCCCAGACAATAAATCAATTTCTCAAAAGGGTTTTATTATGAAAAAAATACTTATTGGACTTTTTATTATCGTGCTCGCCATCGGTGGCGCAGCATACTATTTACTCGGTGACCTTAACTCAATTGTTAAAGGGCAAATAGAAAGTCATGGAACCGGTGCCTTAAAAACCAGCGTCACCGTATCTGAGGTAAATATTAAATTGCTCGATGGTATGGGTGAAATCAAGGGTTTTTCAGTGGCTAATCCTGAAGGCTTTAGTGCTGGTGCAGCGCTCGCTTTTGATACGGTGCGTCTTGATATCGGCACAGATAATATTACTGAAATGCCGATCGTGATTGAAGAAATTATGATCGATTCAGTAGCCACGCTTTATGAGCTGAACGCCCAAGCAAAAGGCAATCTAAATGTATTGCTGGATCAGCTTTCGTCAGGCAGTTCAGAGAGCAATGCAAGTGCTGAAGTGACGAGCGATGCAAGTTCGGAAAAGACTGATATCCGTATCGTAGTTAAGAAGCTAGTGATTAAAGATACCAAGTTGGTCTTGGATTTAAGCGCATTAGGCGATAAAAAATATGATGAAACATTGCCTACTTTTTCTGTGGCGAATATTGGCGGTACCAACGGTTTAGCGCCTGAAGAGTTAGGCCAAGCTATTGGTAAAAGCTTATTAGATAACATCGTTCGACAGGCTAAAGAAAAGCAAAAAGAAAAGTTGGCAGGTAAGTTAAAAGAAAAAGCCATGGAAAAACTAAAAGAGCAAGGTGGTGAGAAATTAGAAGGCTTGCTTAACCGTTTTGGTAGCTAGCGAATATACTCTTGGACTATAGAAAAGCCGAGACACCCAGGTGGGTGTTTCGGCTTTTTTGATTCTGAATAGCGCTTAACTCTGCTTCACAACACCCTTACTTGTTACGAGATCGATGGTTTAAGTCGATTAAGATGAGCAGCTATAGTGAGATACGCCGCCAGCATTGAAAAACGCTTTTGGTTTAATTTGATAATACTTGGCTTCTACTTCCATAGATTGCTCATCATAGGGGCTGTTCAATACCACCTGGAGCTCTCTTACCAATGAATAATCACCATTCATCGCTTGCTGATAAGCTGGTGCAACCAGCCATTCTCGCCAAGTGTATTTAGGGTTTATCTGTTTCATTTTTGTAGATATTTCAGCTAATTCGCTGTCATTCTGAGCAATAAGCTGACGACGCCAGAGGCTTAGCCATGCTTGCCATTGCTCATCTAGTTCCTGTGAGCTTTCAACATAGAAACTCTTTTTCAGTGCTGAAATATGCTCAGGTATAGTCGATAATTCGCGGAAAAAGATAGTGTAATCCACTGTTGTCCGAATCATTAATGATATCAATGATTTAAACAGCTTATCGTCAAATGCTGTTAAACCTAGCTTGGCTGCCCAGATTTTTTGTACTTGCGTTTGCATCATGTCGGCAAAGCCGTGACGAACTTGGTCTAACTGAGCTAATGCATCGGCATCTTCAAGTAGTAAGGGCCGCAATGCGCTATAAAACATATGAAAATTGGCTTCTGCGGCAAGCGGCTGGTTAAAGAATGAAAAGTGCTTACCACCGCCAGTCCAAGGCTGAAATTCAGGATCAAATGCTTCACAAAAACCAAATGGACCATAATCCAAGGTAAAGCCACCTGCTGCACAGTTGTCGCTATTAAAGTTGCCTTGGCAAAAACCTACCCGAAGCCAGTCAGCGACTAAAGCGTTCAGACGATCGCGAAATAGCCTAGCTAATTCGACTAGTTGAGCCGCTAAGGGTAGGCTTTGATCAATATCGTTTTTATATTCCCTCTCAATCAAGTGCGTCACTATCATCTTTAATTCTTCAAACGCTTTTGGGTGCGCATTATTGCGCACACGGCGGGCAAATAGCTCTAGTTGACCAACACGTAAAAAAGACGGCGCGACGCGGGTCGAGATAGCAACAGGGTTGTCCACCATAATATCAGGGTCAGCGGAGTATGAACCTTCTGAATACCAGGGCCTTACAACCGTTTCAGATTTAGATGTGTATAAAGTGAGTGAGCGTGAAGTCGGCACACCTAAGGCATGCATATGCTCTTGTGCCAGAAACTCGCGCACGCTAGAGCGCAGCACTGCACGACCATCCGCACCTCGGCAATAAGGCGTTGGACCACCACCTTTTAATTGCATCTCCCAACGCTGACCATTTACTACCCCTTCAAACACCGAGATTGCACGGCCGTCACCATAGCCATTGCCGGTGCGAAACGGACACTGCTGAGTATATTCGGTGCCATAAATAGAAAGCGCATAACCGGTCGCCCAGCCCACTTGACGCATCGGTGGCACTGCCGCAGAGAGGTCGCCAGAAAACACGCGAAGAAAAGCGTCATCAAGCGCTAGTTCATCACTTAATCCAAGCTCCTCAAAAAAGACTTTGCTATGACTAACATATTCTGGCTGAGCAATTGGTGTTGGAGTCACAGGTACAAAGTGTCCAGAAAAAACCTGTCGAGCACGGTGATCATTACCGTCTTCTCTGGCATCAGGATCAGCATTTAAGCTATTCATCAAAGAATAATCCGCCAGCTTTGCAAACTCTTTAAACTTATTCACCATGTTAGTCTCACTAGATTGAGCAGAAGGTTTAGATGAAGGAGTCATAATTGCAAAATCCCTTCTCTGTATTTGATTTGATAGGCTGTAACAGTATATGAAAGCACATCAGCTTAGAACCCAGGGGCATTGAAAATTTAATTATTAACTCGGACAAATTGAGCAGCTGACAATAAGGTTAAAGGGCTGAGACCTGTTAAATTGAGATCATCAGTATAGCGACCAACTCTACTTCACGTCATCCCGAACTCGTTACGGGACCCATGATTTAATCTATTCGAGGCTGAAAGGCACTATTCTGGCAAATGGTTCGACGACTAAGTATGGATTGCCGCCTGCGCGTCAATGACGAGTGTGTGCCAAATACGTCATTCCTGCGTAGGCAGGAATCTATTGTTTAAGCGTCTTAGGTGTCCGGATACTGTTGAAAAACTCTCAAATAAGAGATAATAACTTCATCAAGGACA
>CAXBKC010000211.1:0-6970 GCA_963975615.1 uncultured Oleiphilus sp. | reverse complement strand
ATTGTTTCCAAAGTATTCCAGGTTTTCCTGATTAGGGATGTTGGTTTCGGTAATGATTACTGCATCTTCTTGAGCATGTTCAATTAAGCTTCTTAATAATCGAACCACTTCATGCGTTTGGAGCAAGTTTAAACTCCTTGTACCTGATTTTTTCCATAAAAAAGCAATGGCATCCATGCGAAATATTCTGACGCCTTTATCTAGATAGAGCCGAATAATACGTACAAACTGCACTAGGACTTCGGGGTTACGAAAATCTAAATCGACTTGATCAAAACTAAAGGTACACCATACGTGTTTCGTGCCCTCAGCAGTTTCAACTTTTTGTAATAATGGGTTGGTGCGTGGTCTGACTACATCACTTAAGTCGTCATCAGGTGACGCCGTAAAAAAATAGTCCTTGCCTGGATCAATTTGATGGATAAAGTTTTGAAACCATTGGCTTTTCGCCGAGCAATGGTTGATAACGAGGTCGGACATTAAACGATACTTTTTAGCGATCGCTTCTATGTCCTCCCATTCACCTAAAGACTGATTCACCGATGTGAAATCCATGACCGAGAAACCATCATCAGAACTAAAAGGAAAAAATGGTAAGATATGCACGCTGTTCAAGATTCCATCGCCATACTTGTCTAGAAAATGCGCCAAAGTATGTAAAGGTTTCTCTCCCTCCTCAAGCAAGCTATCGCCATAGGTGATCATAATGGCATCTTTTTCAGACCAGTGGTTTTTATATTGAATAGGCGCTTTCGCAGCGTTTTCTAGTCTCATCTCACGGATCAGAGCCGCACTTAATTCCACATAATCAATATTTGGGATCTCATCATAAATTACTTGCAAATGTTCGTGTAAATGTTGAGTTAAGCTATCAAGCACGTGATGCATTAGGCTGGCTCCATTAGAGACTTAGTCGGGCGTGTCTGTTAGCGTGAAAAAAAGTCATTATCTTTTTCAACAGCATCATGTAGCCGTTCCAAAATATCTGGTATGGCACTGATGACGCGATTCCAGCTTGGTATAAACGGAGTTTCCATCGGGTTTTCCAAGAAGGTTTCACCAGCAGTCATAATATTCTGAGCAAACATCTCGACGGCTTCTTCTTCTTTGTGAATGTCTAGGCTTAAGCCGTTCATTACCGCGTCGTTGTGATAGGTTTCGATTAGATCTAAGGCAATTCTGAAATAGGTTGCTTTGATTGAGCGGAAGGTCTCACTGTTAAAGGTTTTTCCTTGTGTCGCCAGCTTCCTGAATAACGCTTTAGAAATATCGACCGACATTTTGGATAAGCCACCTTGGTCGTCGCTTAAGGATAAATCCTGATGTTTGTGGTCATAAATATCGGCGATATCGGCTTGGCATAAGCGGTTCGTTGAGCAATTGCGATACATTTCTGACAGCACGCCAATTTCTAAACCCCAATCACTTGGGATGCGAATATCGCTAAGAACATCTTTTCTGAACGAAAATTCCCCCGCTAATGAATAGCGAAAACTATCCATGTAGTTCAGGTAATCCATCTCGCCATAGATTTTCTTTAATGCCCGAATTAATGGCGTGACAAGTAGACGGCAGACGCGGCCATTGATTTTTCCATCGGCAACACGGCTGTAATAACCTTTGCAAAACATGTAGTTGAATTGGGGGTGAGCAACGGGATAGATTAGTCGGGCTAATAATTCCCTACTATATGTCAGAATATCGCAGTCATGCAGAGCTACTGATTCAGCGCGGCCAGAGGCCAATATATAACCCATGCAATACCAAACATTACGTCCTTTGCCTAATTCTTTTGGGGCTAAACCCATGTCTTGTAATTCTTTATCTAAAGCCATTAACGCCGGGCCATCATTCCATAATACGCGGTGATGTTGTGGCAGTTTAGAAAAAAACTTTAAAGCATATTTATATTGAGCTTCATCGGCTCGGTCTAGACCAATGACAATCTGATTGAGATAAGGAACATGTTTGAGCTCTTGGACAATATTGGAGAGTGCTTTACCTTCAAGTTCAGAATATAAAGAGGGAAGGATCAGGCCAAGAGGTCTTTTTTTGGAATGTTGAAGTAGCTCTGCTTCTAAATCCTCAACTGGGCGTCGAGACAAATTATGTAAAGTGGTGATTCTGCCATTTTGATAAAAATCAGACATAGCTTACTCCAGGGGTTCTTTAAAAATGTATGGGTATCGTGTTAATACTTTTTTAATGCCTTCAGCCCATCCGTGAGGGCCATAATGATCGGTTTTAATAATGTGTGTTTGCTTGGGTATGTTTGGAAAAGGATGAATGGGAGAGCGAATTAAAATAGCTTCTGCTGCTTCTTCCAGCATAGGGATATCATTTTTTCCATCACCTAAGGCGATACTTAAAATGGGAGTAATCTGCTGCAGTTGAAACTGCTCTAGTAAGACGGAGAGTGCTTTGCCTTTATTGCAGCGACCAATAAGGTGCAAGAAGCGGCCCCCTTCTTGAATGCTCGCACCAAGATCGCGCATATCGTTTATGAATGTTTGTTTCTTGTCTTGATCGCCAGTCCAAAGAATTGGTTCACTGTATTCACGTTTATTCGCTAATATCGCATTTTCATTCGATAAGCCTGTTGCACGTGAAATTTCATAAGAGCCCATTTGATTAAAATGGGTAAATTGTTTGATATAGTCTGGCTTTACTTTATCTAAAATAGTTAGCCAATATTCTCTATCCTCACATAGAGTAAGTTTCAAAAAATTAGGGTGAGAACTTGGAATAAATTCATTTAAGTGGCCTTCCGGGAAATAATCTATGGGCAGGTAAATGGCTGCACCATTCTCAACAATAAAAGGATGATTGTTGTTAAGCTTAGAGCGCAAAACTAAGACTTCTGCAAAGGTTTTGCTAGTGGTAAATATGACGGGGATACCTTGTTCTTCAAGGTCGTTAAGTAGCTGGCTCGCAGGCTCAGTATCATAAGTAAAGTGATCTAAAAGGCTACCGTCTAAATCTGTAAATATAAGTGCTTGCCATTTAGTTTCTATCGCCTCGGTGTCGTTCATGAATTATCTGCCGCTCTGAGTTTAAGAAATAACAATGGTCTGCGCGTTCAGGCATTTCAATCAACATAACTTCAGTTAAGCGTTGAAAATAATTGATGAAATGTCGTATCTCTTCTTTACTCATCAGGCCAGAACTATCTGCGCTAGGTTCTGTAGATGACTGCAACTTCTTTGCCAGTTTAGTTTCTTGTTCTAAACGCCACTTGAAAACAGCTTCGAATGAAGGGGCTTTTAGCATGACTAAACAATCCACTAAGTTAAATAATTCTTGGTAATCTGTTTTCAGATATTGATTAACAAGTCTCCGCCAAATGCCCTCGAGATCCTTATCGCGTTCTAAGCTGTTGACGGGATTAATTAGTTCAGAGTCATCCTGAGCACGAGCGCATAAAAACCAACCTTCTAAAATAATGATATCTATGTGATCAGAAGCTTGGTTCCATTTATTTTGTGGGAAGAGGTCATCAGTTGCTTTATTGAAGCGCGGTATGAAGGGGGCTTTCCTGTCTAGAAGTTCTTTTATCGTACTTAAAGCTAGATTTGTGTCATGGGTTCCAGGTACACCTCTTGTTGCAAATAAAGGGTGTACTGTTTGGGCCTTGTTAATTCGAGCAGCTTTACTTAGATAAAAATCATCTAGAGAAATGTTGACCACGTTTAGATGATAAATTGCTTCAAAAGCATGTTGTAAAAATGCAGCGGTAGTCGTTTTTCCAGAGCCCTGACAGCCATTGATTCCGAGTACAATGGGTTGTTTCGTTGGGCGTAGGGAAAGAACATCATTAATGACGGGTTGAAATGCACAAAAGGCTTGTTCTAAATATGCAAAGGGAAGCTGATGTAATTCAAGGAATGATTGAAATTGTTGGTTCTGCATCAGCATGCTCCCTGTACGAGTGATTAAGTAATATTTATCCTAGAAGATAAATTACTACCAATAATCGTGCCGATCTACGTTAGCAAGCGGAATCGTTATTAATAGCAGTTTCTCATATGTGGTCTTGGTTCGACCTTCTGTGCCTGCCGAGCCTAAATATTAATCAATACCTAGAAGTTTATGCATCTGCAGGCTAAGTCGCCATTGTGGATTTCTAAGGCAGTATTCCAGGGCTTTCTGAGTATTGCTTATTTTGGTCGAGTCTTTGCCAAAACGAATGCTCGGGTCGGCCATTGGGGAAAGGAAATAATAGTCAGCAGGAAAGTTTTGAAATTGCTCTGGCTGAGCGAGTACTTGCGGATAAACCAGTTTAAGTTCATCGCAATGCTCGAATACAACTTTCGCATCCGCTTTTGGGCTTAAACAAACCCAGTCGATACCTTTAGGTAGGGGTAGTGTGCCATTACTTTCAATGGCAACTTCAAAATTATGCTGGTGCATTTCTTCAATCAAAGCTTCATCTAACTGAAGTAAAGGTTCGCCACCAGTAAAGATGACATAGGGTTTTACTGCGATAGATTTAGATGGGTGAATAGTGGGAATTGACTGATTACTGGTCCACATCGCATCAATGTGGTCTGCTAGATCTTTAGCTGATTTGAATTCACCGCCATTCTGGCCGTCGATACCGATAATGTCGGTATCGCAAAACTGGCAGACCGCAGTACTTCTACTTTCTTCGCGACCATTCCATAAATTACATTTGCTAAAACGGCAAAATACAGCAGCTCGACCTGCGCGGGCACCTTCACCTTGAAGGCTGTAAAACATTTCTTTTACTCGATACATGGAAAAACAACTTTCAGAAAAATGAGTTCTCGGTTTTAGCTTGTTTGTTGCAAAGCTTAGTCGCCGACAATGGCCTTGAGCTGATCATTTCGTGATTCCATCATGTCGCGAACCAGTGTGGCATCGTTTAATGCATTAACTGCATTATCAAAAGATAGTTCGCCGTCGGTTAACCTATCGGGGAGTTTCTCTTGTTGGTTTGCTTGTTGAGGTTGTTCTTTAATTTCAGGCTCAATTTTTAGGCTTTGGATGATATTGGTATTTGGGTCGACCTGCAAGGTAGAAACCTTACTAGGCGAAGTAGGTGGTTGGTCGCCATAGTGCCATTGGCCCTGATCGTCTTGCCATTTGTAATAGGTTTGGCTAGAAGAGGGTGGTGTATTATTAGTGCTGCTGTCTGTACTAGATCCGCCTGGTAATAAATTGTCGGGAATAAAGTCACTTGCTGTCGGCATATCCATGATGGGACTACCGTCTGGCTTTTTGATAAAGTAAGGTCCGATTAAGGCGGCAGCCAAAATAGCGACGACAAAAAATCGATAGTACCATTTCATAAATAAGAATCCGTTTAAATATCTTGTAGTCTTTCGTTTATCCGCTGGATAGGGTGCATAGGCAGGCAGTTCTGTATAAGTAATAATAGATCGCTTTTGTCCAAGTCGCTAGCTGCTAAATTAAGTAGTAAGTAGTCAAGAGAATCTAGTTGATTTGATTTACCTTCTGGAATGTCTTTACAGGCTTGATAAAGTATAGCTTGCTCTATTTGCTCCGCTTGTAATTCGCAAGCTTGTAATTGTGACTTTAATGAAAGGCTTTGCTGTGGTTGTGGCGCAGGTATGGCTTGGCGAGCCTGCCTAATAGGTGTAACTATTTGTTCGTGCCATTCACTACTTTTGGTAATTAAATTATTTAAGTGGGGGCGAATATCTTTATATTCAAAGCTTAGCCACATTGATATTAGTAATAAATTAACTCGATAGCCTTGATTATTTTGAAGCGACAAGAGTTGTTGCTGAAGAGCTTTATTTTGCCATTGTTTGAGTGAAAACTGCCAAAATGGATTGTCGAGTTGAAGTGAGCTTAAGTCTGTCATTATTGTCCATATTAATAAGTAAACGGTCATTTATAAGTGCATAGCAAAATATTACGCTGATAGCTTCAAGAATCAAACAAGAGCAATTGATGTTAAGGTAGATATCCGTTACCTTCTCGTCTTTTGTTTATCCTGTCCATGCTTAACTAAGTCGTTCTTATTATATGCTTAAAATCGATGCACTTACCCTACGTCGTGGTTCCGAACCTTTATTAGAAAATGCTAACGCTTTAATGCATGCAGGTCAGCGTGTGGCCATTATTGGGGCCAACGGTGCGGGCAAGACAAGTCTGTTTAAATTAATTTTAGGTGAACTAAGCCCAGATGCGGGTATGTTTAGTTTGCCAGGGAATTGTCGTGTTTCTCATATGGCGCAAGAAGTGACGGCGGGGCATAGAGAAGCGTTGGATTATGTCTTGGACGGACATAAGGAATTAAGAGCGTTAGAAACTCAATTGCTTGAAGCAGAAGCGGCACATGATGATCAAAAGATGGCACACATTCATGGAGAACTCGATGGAATTGCATCTTACTTGGCGCCGGTTATAGCAGAAAAGCTACTGCATGGTTTAGGTTTTAGTCAATCAGATATGCAGCGACCTGTGAATGACTTTTCCGGTGGTTGGCGGATCCGTTTGAACTTGGCGCAGGCATTGATGTGCCCCTGCGACTTATTGCTATTAGATGAGCCAACAAACCACTTGGATCTGGATGCCATGCTTTGGCTTGAGCTATGGTTAAAGCGCTTCACAGGTACAGTGTTGTTTATCTCGCATGACCGCGACTTTATTGATGCCGTTTCGACCCATATTTTGCATTTCGAACATAAGCTCTTGAATCAATACACCGGTACCTATAGTGCCTTTGAAATGCAGCGCGCAGAAAAGCTTGCTCAGCAACAATCTAAGTATGAAAAACAGCAGCAGCGCATTAGTGAAATTGAATCGTTCGTTACCCGCTTTAAAGCAAAAGCCAGTAAAGCTAAGCAAGCTCAAAGCCGAGTTAAAGAATTAGAGCGCATGGCTTTGATTGCGCCAGCACATGTCGACTCCCCCTTCAATTTTACTTTCCCCGTGAGCGAGAAAATATCCAGCCCTCTGTTGAATCTGCAAAAAAGTG
>CAXBKC010000210.1:0-7030 GCA_963975615.1 uncultured Oleiphilus sp. | reverse complement strand
TGGACTCCAGCAAAGTATAAGAAAGGCCCTAACAAAGGTGAAGTTTGGCTTGAATCTAGACTACTAGCTTTATTAGACATTAAAGTAGGCGAACAAGTCGAAGTTGGCCGTAGCCTATTTACCGTGAGCGCGGTGATCAATCAGGAAAGTGATCGTGGTGGTAACTTCTATAGCCTTTCACCTAGGCTCATGATGCAACTTTCAGACATCGAACAAGCGGGCCTTATCCAAACAGGCAGCCGTGTAAACTGGCGCTTATTAGTGTCGGCGCCCACAGCTTGGACACCAACATTGGCGAAGAATGTTTTGGCCGAGTTTCATGACTGGTTAGAACCGCAACTAACAGTCAGCCAAAGCATTGAATCCTTATCTGATAATAATCAGGCCCTATCAGCAGCGCTCGATAAAGCCAGACAATATCTTTCGCTTGCAGCTATTCTTGCGATTTTACTGTCTGGAATTGCCATTGCTATGGCGGCTCGTGACTATGCTTTGCACCATTTCGATACTAGCGCCTTACTCAGAACACTTGGTGCGAGCCAAAGCCAAGTACTTAAATTATTTACCCTGCAACTAATTTATCTCGCTATTGCTTGCTCAATTATTGGTTTGTTATTAGGTACAGTCGCACAAAGCGCACTGATTTCACTCCTTAGCGGCCTGTTTCAAAATGAATTACCGAGCGCTAATGCTTCGGCATGGTTGCTTGCATCGATCACCGCTCCCGCAACCCTGCTCGGCTTCGCCTTACCGCACTTACTAAGCCTTGGGAAAGTGTCACCTTTACGCATTTTACGTAGAGAGTTAGAACCTTTGAACTGGGGCGCGTGGAGCATCTATTCACTCGCGATGTTCGCTATTTTTGGTCTAAGTTTTTGGTTTACCAAAAATGCGCTGATGTCGGCCATTTTAGTCATTGGTGGCTGTGTCTGCTTATTAATCTTAGTGCAAGTCGTTAAGCTCTTTCTTAGCTTATTAAATCGACTTATTCCAGTGCAACATTTCTCACTCTACATCCGTTTTGCTTGGCAACAAGTCATGAAGAATCCAAATCAAACGGCCACGCAAGTCTTGGCCTTTTCGATGATTTTGATGATTATGCTAATCATTAGTATTGTTCGAAATGATTTACTCGCAGATTGGCAACGTGCCCTGCCTGACGATGCCCCTAATTTCTTCGCAATGAACATTCAGGAGCATGAAAAAGCTCAGTATGAATCGACTTTAAGTAGCGCAGGCTTTAAAGCAAAACCTCTTTTCCCATTAGTACCTGGCAGACTTACCCATATAAATGGCAACGACGTTCATAAAGATGACACACTAAAAGAAGACCCAGCATTACAACGTGATCTAGCGTTAACTTGGAGTGATAAGGTTCCCGAAGGCAACAAAGTTCTTTCCGGAAAATGGCATGACGATAGCGACACCAGACAACAAGTTTCTGTTGAGTCGGGGTTAGCAAAACGTTTAGGTGTCAACCTAGATGACGAATTAAGCTTCGATGTAGCAGGCCAGAAGTTTTCAGTAACGGTGAGCAGTATTCGCAAGGTCGACTGGGGCACTCTTACACCTAACTTTTATATGATCCTATCTGCTTCTGCTCTAGAAAACTTGCCACTTGCCTATCTCACCAGCTTTCATGTTCCGCTTGATAAACAAGATCAGCTTTTGTCACTGATCCGAGAGTTTCCTACCGTCACTATTCTCGATATGAGCATGGTCTTTGGTCAGATCCAAACCTTGGTCAATCAAGTCACCTTGGCTGTAGAGTATCTTTTGTTACTGGTATTAGTTGCAGGCTTACTCGTTCTCTCTGCTGCGCTTTACAGTAGTTTAGATGAACGCATTCACCAAGGAGCAATATTGCGAACACTAGGCGTTAGCAAAGCTAACTTAAGGCGTAAGCAGTGGAGTGAGTTTGCCTTTTTAGGCTTAATTTCGGGCATAATTGCCTTACTAGGTGCAGAAGTAATTAGCTTTAGTTTGTATACATTTTTGTTAGATTTAGACTACAAAATGCAAACAAGCTTATGGTTATGGGTGCCTGTTTTTTCAGCATGCCTAATTATGCTGCTTGGCGCTTTCGCAACACGTAAAGTCAGCCAGCAGCCGCCTGTTGTGGTGCTAAGAGAATTATAAGTA
Organism: uncultured Oleiphilus sp.; assembly: GCA_963975615.1. Lineage (GTDB taxonomy): Bacteria > Pseudomonadota > Gammaproteobacteria > Pseudomonadales > Oleiphilaceae > PZPK01. The sequence goes on along the minus strand of CAXBKC010000210.1, from coordinate 4,888 downwards.
AGGCTGAAAGCTATAAAACGCAAGTAGCCAAGCACTCCCGTTTAGCGGCACTCTTTCAAACTTATTGCTGATTTTGCAATAGTTGAGCTGATCACCTAAAATGCCACTCCTTTCATAGCGTCAAATTAAAGAGTGTGGCATTCTTGGGGCTGATAAGTAATTGCTTACCCACAGCCTATGCATCATTATCCAAACACTCTGAAAGCCCTTGTTAAAACGCAGTCCAAGTTTCAGAAAAAAACTTCGGCGATCACCGGCAGTTTTACTACAGAACTGGACGTTATTCCGTGTAAGTGTTTCCCATACGTTTTTGGGAAATATGTAGGTGCTTTGGCTTTTGAGTAAAAAATAATTGGAGCACATAGTAGAATGAAATATTGGATTAAAAGTGCGGGCATACTACTACTGCTTTTCAGCTCCTCAAAAGCAGTAGCAGAAAGCATGACCCACGGCAAAGTTATTGCGGGCTGGGTAGAAAAAATTAGCTTTGTTAGCAATGATCTTGCTGTCAAGGTGAAGCTGGATACCGGCGCTAAAACCTCTTCGATCTTTGCCAAAGATATAAAAAAATATAAGCGTGAAGGTGTGAACTGGGTAGATTTCACACTGGTCTTGCAAGATGAAGATGAAAAAATTCACAAGATACCGATGAGCGCCCCCCGATCTCGTAGAGTACGGATTAAAAATCACGACGGAGATCATGATAGTCGCGTCGTTGTTGAAATTTCATTTTGCTTTGATGGGCGTAACCATGAAGCAGAGTTCACTCTTGCTGATCGATCCGAGTATATTTATCCCGTATTGCTGGGTAGAGCATTTTTGAGCAAAGTTGCAATAGTTGATCCCGATGCGACGTTTTTAACCAAAGCAACCTGTCAATCACCCAAAGAACTCAAGACAAAGCAGCCAGGAAAAACAAATGGGTAAAGGTATTGTACGTTTTTGGGCGATTCTGTTAATCGCTCTCGGTCTTGGGATAGCCTCCTATAAAGTTTACTATCTAGGACTGCCTGCTACTCCTCAGCAGAGTACAGAGGTTTGGACCGTTCAAGCCAGGTTAGTCTTTGAAGGTGAAGGTAAGCCCGCCAAAGTAGCATTGCACGTTCCGGATGTGACTCCGGGATTCCTCAAGCTAGACGAAGCTTTTATTTCAAGCCATTTTGGCTTAGCCGTGGATAAATCCGATGGTAACCGTCGAGCTGAATGGTCGGTTAGACGAGCCAAAGGGGATCAAACACTTTATTATCGAATAATTTTTACCCGTAGTGATTTGAATCAAGACTGGACCTCGGTGCCCCGATACCCAAAAAAGCCGGAGTATCAAGAACCTTATGCTTCCGCCATAAAAGCAACACTTGATGATGTTCGCAGCGAATCTGCCGATATAGGCAGCTATACTCGCGAACTTCTATTACAACTAAACTCATCCCAACCCAACGAAAATGTACAACTTATCAGAGCAAAAGTAGGTACGGACAATACCGTCTGGGTGCGTGAAATCATAGAAATACTCAAAGGCGTAAGGATCCCTAGTCGGGTACTTTGGGGGTTAAATATTACCGACGCGTCTAATAGAGCATCGCTTGAACCCTTACTACAAGTACATACTGGTGACCGCTGGCTAACGTTTAATCCTGTCACGGCCGTGCAAGGCATACCGAAAAACTTCCTTGCTTGGAAAGTTGGAGATGCCCACCTTTACGAATTAGAAGGTGGCAAAAACGCCAAAATTGAATTTTCAATTACCAAGACCTACGAGGAGATGATTGATATCGCCCGAAAAGGGGCCAAGCAAATAAACTCCTTCTTTGCAGATTTCTCATTGCTATCCTTGCCAGTACAAAATCAAAACGTCTACCGTGTGCTCCTCATGGTTCCCCTTGGCGCCTTATTGGTTGTATTTCTTCGAACCTTCGTTGGCCTAAAGACCTTTGGCACGTTTATGCCAGTACTGATCGCTTTAGCATTTAGAGAAACCCAACTATATTGGGGCTTATTTTTGTTTGTTGGCGTTGTTTCGCTAGGCTTGATGATACGCTTTTATTTAGAGCGCCTCATGCTCTTACTTATTCCAAGGCTCGCATCCATCTTAGTAATTGTGGTGATTCTAATGCTCCTTATTAGCCTTACTTCCACAAATTTTGGTATGGAGCGAGTATTATCCATAACCTTGTTCCCTATGGTAATTCTGGCCATGACTATCGAACGCATGTCTATCACCTGGGAAGAAAATGGTGCTCAAGAAGCAATAATGCAAGGTTTGGGAAGCTTGGCTGTTGCCTGCCTTGGCTACTTGGTAATGACCAATGAGACCCTGATGTACCTTATGTTTGTTTTTCCCGAATTGCTCTTAGTGGTACTTGCCTTATGCCTCTTAATGGGCCGCTATACAGGTTACCGCTTATCAGAGTTACGCCGATTTCGTGCCATTGCCGCCGAGGACAAATAGATGGGCCTATTTGCATGGCCGCGATGGTGGGTAATGCCTCGTAAATTACGTGAAAAAGGCATTTTGGGAATGAATAAACGAAACGCTGATTACATCATGCGTTACAACCCAAGACGCCTCTACCCACTGGTGGATAATAAACTTATTACCAAAAAGCTCGCACTAGAGAATGGCATTGCTGTACCCGCCTTATATGGCGTCATTGAAATTCAGCACCAGATTCGTGATCTTGAAAAAATGCTGTCAGGTCGACTGCAGTTTGTTATCAAGCCTGCTCATGGAAGTGGTGGCAATGGTATTTTAGTGGTGACCGGTCGGATGAATATGGGCTTTCAAAAAGCGGGCGGAGACCTGATTAACATAGACGCAATAGGCCACCACGTCTCCAATATTCTAAGCGGCATGTATAGTCTTGGCGGCGTTCCGGATATGGCTATCATTGAATATTGTGTTCAATTTGATCCTTTTTTCGAACATATTATTTACCGCGGAGTTCCGGATATTCGCGTCATCGTTTTTCGGGGAGTGCCGGTATCTGCAATGATTCGTTTACCTACCAGGGAGTCTGACGGTAAAGCCAACCTTCATCAGGGAGCGATGGGAATCGGTATCGATATCAGAACAGGAGTGAGTTGCGCAGGTGTTCTCCATGATAAAATAGTGGATAAACATCCAGATACTGGATACTCCGTCACGACCATTGAAATCCCTCACTGGCAACAGATATTACATACCGCGGTTAAATGTGCTGACACCGTTGGATTGGGATACCTTGGAGTGGATATTGTAATGGATCGGGAACTTGGCCCCTTGATGCTGGAGTTGAATGCTCGACCTGGATTAAATGTCCAACTCGCTAATCAAATGGGATTGTTAAAGAAACTGCGCCAAGTAGAAGCGATTGATAAGTTGCCAGAAAGTGTTGATGGGCGTATCGCCTTGGCAGTTAAATTAGAGAACTAAATATGTTGTTGAATTTAAACCTTACCCCACTTTGTTCAGATATAAAACGGCCACGACAACTTGGAATGATGAGCGCAGTAACACTTGGTTTTATAATTTCAATCTTGTCTGAACTAGCTTTCGGAGCGGATCCAAAACCTAGCCTCACAGTTTCAGATGATGCAACTGACTCAATGATGCAACCTGACAATAATTTCAAAAGTGAAGAAGTAGTCAGCCATAATATCGTTGCACCAAATATTAATTTAAAAGAAGTCGCACCACCACCTGAAGCTTTATTAGAAGCAAGAGACGAGCCTTCCACTGCTGAGGACGACAACTCTAGTATCGAAGCGCCTCCAATGACGATAACAGAAACTATTTTAGATCAAGCTAATGAGCCATCTTCTAAACAAACTCTAACCCCAGAAAACTCTAGCAATACCGGCATACGTGAAAGGTTCTATAAACCTGCTGAAATAAAGCCTGACAAGAAGGCATCACCGTCATTAACAACGCCCGAATCTTTTGTGATTCTTGGTGCAGAAGTTCCTCCGGGGACCTCAACCCGCTTAGGCTGGACCCCAGGGATTGCCATCGCAGGTTTGGCGACACCTGTTCCGGTCTTAGTTATAAATGGTGAACAGCCGGGCAAAACGTTTTGCCTAATGGCAGCCATTCATGGTGATGAACTTAATGGCATTGAAGTCGTACGCCGAGTTATGTATGACATAGATCCAAAAAAATTGAAGGGGAGAATCATAGGTGTACCGATCGTCAATCTTCAGGGTTTTCAAAGAAACTCTCGTTATTTAGCAGATCGCCGAGATTTAAATCGCTACTTCCCAGGCAACCCACAGGGAAGTCTGGCATCAAGAATCGCATACTCACTCTTTAAAGAGGTAATCACCCACTGTGATTCACTGGTTGATTTGCATACAGGTTCTTTACGACGCACTAATTTACCGCAGTTACGCGCCGACATGAAAAACTATCAAGCAGTTAAATTCACCGAGTTTTTTGATGATATTGTGGTAGTACACAGCCCAGGAAGCGAAGGTATGATGAGACGGGCTGCCGCCAAACTGAAGATACCTGCGGTAACACTAGAAATAGGTGAATCCAATCGGCTTCAGGAAGTTCAGGTTGAGATTGGCGTTAAGAGCATCAACAGCCTTCTAGACCGATTGGGAATGTATAATCGGCTATTTACATGGGGAGACCCAGAACCAATATACTACCAATCTCGCTGGGTGAGAGCAGAACGAGGAGGCATTCTCTTCAGTGTTGCAGAGCTTGGAGACAGGGTCAAAAAAGGAGATATTTTAGGCAATGTCACGGACCCGATCACCAACGAAGTTTCAAGTATTAAAGCCCCGTTCAAAGGACGTATTATTGGGATGACGGTAAATCAGGTTGTCATGCCAGGTTTCGCAGCTTATCACTTGGGAATTAAAGCCTCTGAAAAAGAAATAACCGTTGTCACTGACCTTCAAG
>CAXBKC010000209.1:0-7035 GCA_963975615.1 uncultured Oleiphilus sp. | reverse complement strand
CGTATTCAATCGCATAACCTGGTCGTGTAATATGCGCATTTTCAAACCCTTTAATAGAGCGAACAAGATCTAGCTGAATATCAAAAGGCAAGCTCGTTGAAATTCCATTTGGGTATAGCTCATGTGTCGTTAAACCTTCTGGTTCAACAAATATTTGATGCGAATCTTTATCAGCAAAACGATTTATTTTATCTTCAATGGAAGGGCAATAACGTGGACCTGTACCTTCAATGACACCTGTAAACATTGGAGAACGGTCAAAACCACCGCGAATAATGTCATGCGTACGTTCATTTGTTTTGGTCACATAGCAAGGTAATTGTTGTGGATGTTGCTCACGATTTCCCAGATAAGACATGACAGGTCTAGGAGTATCACCAGGTTGAACAGCCATCACTGAAAAGTCTACAGACTTTGCATCAATTCTAGGAGGCGTACCTGTTTTTAATCTGCCGACTCTAAATGGCAACTCTCTTAAACGTTTCGCTAAAGCTATTGAAGGCGGATCTCCAGCTCTACCGCCAGAGTGACTCTCTAAGCCAACATGTATTACTCCACCTAAAAAAGTACCTGTAGTTAACACCACGGTCTTGGAGAAAAACTTTAAACCCATATTGGTAATTACGCCTTTAACTTGATCATTCTCTACAATCAAATCATCAACGGCTTGCTGAAATATATCTAAATTTTCTTGGTTTTCAAGCATCTCTCTAATAGCAGCTTTATATAAGATACGATCTGCCTGAACTCTAGTTGCTCTTACAGCGGGGCCTTTGCGACTATTTAAAACTCTAAATTGTATGCCCGCTAAATCTGCTGCTCTTGCCATTGCGCCATCAAGAGCATCAATTTCTTTTACTAAATGACTTTTACCAATCCCACCAATGGCTGGGTTACACGACATTTGACCAAGAGTTTCAATATTATGTGTTAACAATAAGGTTTTACAACCAAGTCTACCGGCAGCTAATGCTGCTTCAGTCCCAGCATGACCGCCACCAATTACTATCACATCATACTTTTTTTGGTATTCCACTTAGCTTCTCTCTTAGTAGTTAAAAGGGCGCGACATTATATATGCTGAATAAGTATCTTTCAGCATATATTGAACATTTTTTAAACAATTTATATTTATAAAACTGAAGATAAATTCATATTTGTTTATTATCAACAACTTACTCACGATATATTCATAAGTTATCAAACAACTTATCCACAACCTATCTGATATTTAAAATTAAGAAAGCACTATAACTAACTGAATTTAATAAATTTAATTGAAAAATTAAATCGTGACTAAAAATCATAGAAAAGTTATCCACAGATTTGGATAAATCTATATTAAGCTTTAAAAAGCTTATCAACTTCTTGGTATAAACCAAGCGCAGTTACTTTTTCTGGTGCTATTGAAGTAGCAACTTTTATTTCAACCCTAGACCAGAAGCGCTTTGGAGGTTTTGAAAATGCCGTTCCTTCTTTATGACTAAAGAAACTACCCCATAAACCAATTAAAGCAATTGGTATTACTGGAACAGGATCTTGCGCAATAATCTTTTCTATACCAGATTTAAATTCATTCATTTCGCCTGTTTTTGTTAATTTCCCTTCCGGAAATATACATACTAAATGCCCTTCTCTTAATACATCAGAGACCGTAGCAAATGCATCGTTGTATGTTTTTGCACAAACCTTTTCTGGTGCGATAGGTATTGCTTTTACAAGTCTAAAGAACCATCCCAATAACGGATTTTTAAAAATATTATGATCCATAACAAAACGAATAGGGCGTGGCGAAGTACTTGCTATAAGTAGTGCATCAACAAAACTTACATGATTACTCACCAGTACTGCTGCACCTTCTTCAGGGATATGATTTCTGCCCTGTTCTTTTACTCTATAAATAATATTTGTTAGTACCCAGACAATAAAACGAATCGCAAATTCATCAACTTGGGTGAATATAAATAATGAAACCACAATATTCATAACTGAAATAACTAAGAAGAATTCTGAAATACTTAAATCAAACCCACCCAAAAACAGCATAGCCACTAAACCACTAGCAACTAAGAAGAAAGCATTTATGATATTAATTACACCTATAATTCTAGCTCTATATTCTTCTTCTACTCTCAACTGAATATAAGCATATAAAGGCACAATAAATATGCCTCCAAAAATGCCAATTCCGGCTAGATCTATTAATAATCTCCAGTTGTCTGAGTTACTCATAAATGAAGACCAAGTTTCTATTTCTAAGAGCTCACTTGGTATTGCCATGTATAAATCGATACCAAATACGGTCATACCCAAGGCGCCAATAGGAACGATACCCAACTCGACTTGCTTACGAGACAGTTTTTCACATAGCAAAGAACCTAAACCAATTCCAAGTGTGAATATAGCTAAAAGCAAAGTAACTAATGAAGGGTCACCATGAAGAACTTCTTTTGAAAAGTTTGGGAATTGCGTTAAATAGGATGCTCCGAGAAACCAAAACCAAGAGATAGCTAAAATAGCTAAATAAATGCCTCTATTACTCCGAGCATAAGCGATTAAGTTGATGCTTGATTTGATAATATTAAAGTCGAGTTTAAGGCCAGAATCGATCGCTTCTGCTTTTGGAATAAAATAACTGGATAAAAAACCAAGTCCCGCTAAAAAGACCACTAAGATAGCGGCAATAAATAAATAGTTTTCAAATTGTAGAATGATGCCTGCACCAATTGTCGCTAGTAAAATAGAAACAAAGGTTCCCATCTCCACTAAGGCGTTGCCACCAACCAATTCATGTCTACCTAAATGCTGGGGTAAAATCGCATATTTACAGGGTCCAAAAAATGCTGACTGTGTCCCCATTAAAAAAAGAAGAATTAAAAGAGCTATATAGTTTTCTGTTAATAGGGCGGCTGCACCCGCTAGCATAATGATTATTTCAAAAAACTTTATTTTTCTGATCAAAGCTGATTTTTCGTATTTATCTGCAATTTGTCCTGCTAAGGCTGAAAAGAGCAAAAAGGGTAATATGAAAAGTACCGCGGCTAAATTAAGTACTATATGGCTATTTAAGCCCATAGCATCCGCTGCTCCATAAGTCATTATGAGCATTAATGTATTTTTATAGATATTGTCATTAAAAGCACCCAAGAACTGAGTGATAAAGAAAGGCGCGAAACGCTTTGATTTTAATAGTACAGACTGGCTCATCCTTGTCTCCAATTTGAGTAAATGCATTAATCTGACAGGTAAATAAACTAAGCACTAATCTATGCTATTTTCCTATACAAAAACTACTAAAAATTTCTCCTAATAAATCATCTGGCCTAAATTTACCTGTTATTAAACCAAGATGTTCTTGAGCTATCCTTAACTCTTCTGCAAGTAGCTCACCGGCATTCATTTCAACAAGCTGTGCTCGACCCGAGCTAATAGCTTCAAGTGCCTGTTCAATTGCCTGTAAATGTCGTCTCCGAGCAGTAAAACTGCCTTCGTTGCCAGAATCATAACCAACACAATCTTTTAAATGATTTCTTAATAGATCCAAGCCGAGCCCGGATTTAGCAGAAAGTGAAATGACAGGATAAGCACTCTCATTAGTAATCTCGGCATCTTCTGAAATTTTATCAACTTTATTTCTAATTAAGGTTAAATGGTCAGAGCGATTAAGTTTTTGAATAAACTCTGGCCAAGCCAAGTCTTTAAGGTTTTTAGTATCACTAGCATCGACTACTAATAATATTCTGTCAGCTTGTTCTATTTCTTTCCAAGCACGACTAATACCGATTTTTTCAACTTCATCTGTGCTTTCTCTTAAACCAGCGGTATCTATTACATGTAGAGGCATGCCATCTATGTTGATTTGTTCTTTAAGCACATCTCGAGTGGTACCTTCGATATCGGTCACAATCGCAGAGTCTTTTCCCGATAAAGCATTGAGTAAGCTAGATTTGCCCGCATTAGGCTTACCTGCAATAACGACTCTCATACCTTCAGTTAATAAAGCACCTTGTTGAGCATTTGCTAACAAATCAGTGATTTCATCACTTAAGTCATCAATTTGATTAAGGACATTTGATTCAGATAAAAAATCTATCTCTTCTTCAGGGAAATCGATCGCTGCTTCGACAAACATTCGTATTTCTATTAATGCTGAAACAATTGTTTCTATCTTTTTGGAAAATTCACCTTGAAGCGATCTTAAGGCAGAACGGGCTGCTTGTTCAGAACTACTATTAATTAAATCGGATATAGCTTCAGCTTGTACTAAATCTAGTTTGTCATTGAGAAATGCACGTTGGGAAAATTCGCCAGCTTCGGCTATGCGTCCACCAAAAGCTAGAACAGTTTTGATAAGAAGATCTAAAACAACCGGACCGCCATGCGCTTGAAGCTCAACGACGTCTTCACCGGTAAAGGAATGTGGACCTTTAAAATATAAGGCAATACCTTGATCAAGACGTGCACCATTTTGATCATAAAAATCACAATAATGGGCATGTCTATTTTTGGGAATAAAGTGAATAATTTTTTCAACGATAGCCAAAGCATTAGAGCCGGATATCCGAATAATACCAACACCTGCACGGCCACTAGCAGTTGCAAGGGCCGTTATCGTATCTTGATAATATTCACTCATAAAGCATCTATGCAGCTGCTTTTTCTATTTGTCGTGTGATCACCCATTGCTGGCTAATAGAAAGAATGTTGTTTACTAACCAATATAATACTAAACCTGATGGGAACCATAAAAAGAATATAGTCATCATAATTGGCATTATTTTCATAATTTTAGCTTGCATTGGATCGGGTGGAGCAGGGTTCAATTGCATCTGTATAAACATGGAGATGCCCATTAGAATCGGTAATACAAAAAATGCATCTTTAACGGATAGATCCGTTATCCAAAACATAAAGGGTGCATGCCTTAATTGAACACTTTCTAAAATTACCCAGTAAAGTGCAATAAAAACAGGCATCTGAACCAGTATCGGCAAACAACCACCTAAAGGATTTATTTTTTCTTTCTTATAAAGTTCCATCATGGCGCCAGACATTTTTTGTCTATCATCACCAAACTGATCTTTTAAAGATTTTAACTTTGGTGCTACCCGTCTCATGTTTGCCATTGAGCGATAACTAGCAGCTGAAAGTTTAAAGAAAAGAGCCTTCACAACAACGGTGACACCAATAATGGCAAGACCCCAATTTCCTAAAATACCGTGTAAAAAGTCAAGCAGTAAAAATAGTGGATAAGCGATAAAGAACAACCAGCCAAAATCTACTGTTAAATCTAGCTTTGGTGCAACTTGTTCAAGTCGTTCAATTATTTTAGGACCAATATATAAAGAAGCTTCTATAGTCTTTGTTTCACCAACTGCCACTTGTGTTACCGGGCTAATAAAGCCCATCAAGTGCAAACCATTTTTAAATCGGCTTTGGTAGGTATGTTGCTCTTCTGCTGATGGTATCCAAGCACTTAAAAAGTAGTGTTGAATAAATGCTACCCAACCACCTTGAAAAGTTTGGTTGATCGGGCTTTCTTTTAGATCTGAAAAATCGTATTTCTCATAGGGCTTTTCAGGGCTTGAAAGGGCCATGCCCAAAAATGATTGCATGCCCATACTTGTTTGCGAGGATGGATCTCCGCTTTGATCTCTAACTATCTTACCTGAAAAATTGGCTTCCCATGTTTTCTGAGATTGATTTTCAATTATATAACTGACCTTAATCTGATAATCATCGCGCTTAAATTGATAGCGCTTAATGACATTAACTCCTGATTTATCCTGGTATTTTAAATCTATGGTTAGCTCTTGTCCGTCATCACTTAATACATAATCTGTTTTTTCAGAAGTAAATTGTGGAAGAGGACCATTCTTTGATGAGTCAAAACCATTTTTACCAAATAAACCACTTTCAACTACGTAATGTCGATTTGTTTTTTCTAAAATAGATAAAGGTTCTTCAGAACCTAGAGAGCTTTTATAGTTTGGTAAAGTGGCAGAAACAATATTGCCACCTTTTAAGTCAATTTGAATATCGAGTACATCGGTAGATATATGTACTAGCTTGGATTCAATGTTCTTATCATTAAGATCAGATGTAATAGCATCATTGGAAGTTCTTGTTTCAGGAACAGTAAAATCATCTGAATTGCTTTCAGAATTACTTATAGAAGCTTGAGTATTTGTGTCTAATGTTTGTTCACTATCAACAGATTTAGTTACTGTTTGAGAGTTTTGTATTTGTCCATAATCATCATTCCAGGCAAGTATCAACATGTATGACACCACTGCTAGAGCGACTAAAATAATACTGCGTCTATGATCCATAAGTATTCACTACCATTTCTTAATTAAAGTCACACGTTATAAAGTTTCTGATTCTTTAGTCAGTTTTTGCGATTTTTTTATATCTTTTGTATTTTTTTTAGGCACAGCATCAAGACCACCTTCACACCAGGGATGGCATCTTAACACACGATGAATGGCAAGAAAGCATCCTTTAAAAATACCATGTATTTTTACTGCTTCAATTGCATATTGAGAACAAGATGGATAAAAACGACAGGAGGGGCCAAACATTGGACTAATGAAAAGTTGGTAAAAACGTATTAGGCCAATGATAATTTTTCTCATCAATAATCTCGATGAATTAAATTGCTAATTGAAACAACTAATAGCTACTTTTGAGCTTTATGCTTCAATTTTTGCCATAAATAAGTGAGTTCTTTTGCAGTTAAGGCATTGTTCTGAGAATCAGCACCTTTTTTTGCAAGTACGACAAGATCTAAATTTGGCAATAATTGTCGTTCTTTACGATAGGTTTCTCGTAATTGACGTTTAAGTCTATTTCTTTCAACTGCTAATTTTACATTTTTTTTAGCAATGATAATTCCAAGACGTGGATGATCCATTTCATGATTTCTTGCTAGAATTAAAAAATTCTTGCTAGAAACTCTAAGTTGAACATCTTGGAATACGTCACTGTAATCAGAAGCGGTTAGTAATCTAACTTCTTTTGGGAACGTAAAAT
>CAXBKC010000208.1:0-7053 GCA_963975615.1 uncultured Oleiphilus sp. | reverse complement strand
CAAATAACCAAGGCGCTTGGCGCCTAATGCCAGAGAAGCTTTCTAGGGCCGCCTCATACGGGAAGTCATCACTAATCAAAATTTCTGCTGGCCTAATTCGCTGAAGTTCACTCAATAAGGCATTTAGGTTTTCAGCTTCGAGTACACAAAAGCGACCTGCGCTCAGATCTATATAGGCTAGGCCGAAATGTTCATTATGATCGAAGTCGATAGCGCACAGAATATTATCTTTCTTTGAATCTAAGAATGCTTCATCCGTTAAGGTGCCAGGCGTCACAACACGTGCTACTTGTCTTTCGACAGGGCCTTTACTGGTAGCTGGGTCACCAATTTGCTCACAAACGGCTACTGAATAGCCAGAACGTACCAATTTAGCAATATAGTTTTCAGCTGCATGAAAAGGGATGCCAGCCATTGGGATAGGTTCGCCATCTGTTTTACCGCGCGCAGTTAAAGTGATATCTAAAATATTGGCAGCAATTTTCGCATCATCATAAAACATCTCATAAAAATCGCCCATACGATAAAACAGAATTTCAGAAGGGTGATCTCGCTTTATTCTAAAGAATTGCTGCATCATTGGTGTGTGGGTGGATTTAACGGGTGTTGATTTTGTTGCTGTTTTACTCATATTCTGTAATTAATACCTTGAAGTATAAAATAATAAAGTTTTTGATGAGGCCTGTTACGTATGGTCGAGTATCAAGAAGTAGCGCTGAATCCTATTCTATTTAACAAAATAGTGTAGGTAAATGAGAAGGTAAGATCTATAGCTTAACGAGTATTAATCGCCACCACTATAGATCATTGTTTAGAAAATACTACCGAACAGTCTACTCTACATCCTGCAATGCTTTTGCCATCTCCCGTTCTTTATCTGCTTCCTCTTCGCGCCCCATCAGTGTGAGCACGTTGGCTAGCCCTTCGTGAGCAAATACACTAGGCAACTTGTTAAGGAGTAAGCGATACGTTGTCGCGGCTTCTTCTAGTTTTTCTTGCTGAACTAGGGTAGCAGCGAGTTGGCCGTAAGCACTTACATTGTTCGAATCTGTTGTAATTGCTTCCTTAAAGTTTGTGACGGCAAGGTCAAGCATGCCTTGTTGACGCAGGACGACCCCAAGCCCAACATATGACTGGCTGCTGGGGGCTTTTTTAAGCATTTCTCGAAAGAGCGTTTCGGCCTCTGTAAACTCGCCAATTCGCGCTAAGGAAGCGGCCAGATTGTAGCGTACCGTTGTCGATTCGGGATCAATCTCGATAGATTCTCGATACATTTCTACCGCCTCTGAAGGCATGCCCAAACGTTCGAGTACAAACCCGAGATCATTGTATATTGCTGCCTGTGGTTCGATTTCAAGTGACTCGCGATAATGAGCTTCGGCCATTTCGAGTTCACCAATATCAATTGAAGCAAGCGCCATGTTGTTGTGCGCCTTCCAATGCTTTGGATCGACTTTGAGTGCTTTTTCTAATGCTTCGACAGCTTGTTCACTCATGCCTTGCTGGAATAATGCAAAGCCAAGGGAATTGAGAAGTTCTACATTCTCAGGTTCGGCTTCTAAGCCTTTATAGTATGCCTTGACAGCGGCAGGGTAGTCTCCTGTGCGTTCGTTAGCCATACCAGCACGTAAAAACGAATAGGCATCGAGGAACTGTTCTTTAATTTTTCCTATCGAGTTGGCAGGTATCGGCACAAATTCAGGAATATTGGCAGCGCGGTCATCACTCGTAAAACGGTCAAGTACTACCGGTGGGGTTGAGTTTCCTTGCTCATCTATATGAGTAAGGAAAAGCTGTGTATAGGGTGTGTTGGCTTTTGAAGAAAATACTAACCATCGACTGTTTGAAGAAAAACTGTGCCATGAGTTCATAAGGGGCGTGTTGGCACGCAGGCGCTTAGCTTCGCCTCCTTCGGCCGGTATAATATAAAGCTCGCTGTCTGGCATCAACAGCATGTAGTTCTCTGCCATAGTGAAAACAATCCACTTTCCATCAGGAGAATACTTCGCGAAAAAGTTGCTCATACCGTTGTGCGAGGCACCTTTCAAGGGTTCCGCAATGCCACCAGCCCCATCATTGAATGGAACCCGGTAAAGGTCATACTTGTATGGTTCTTTGTCTTCGATGAATTCAGGAACGTCTTTTTCATTTAGCAGGACGCTATTGATATTCGCAATGGAGTCCTTCTTATAGACTTTTGATCGAGCGAATACGATCCATTTTCCGTCAGCACTCCAAGTCGGATTACTTTGTACATACTCTGGATTGTCAGCACCGGGCAGCTCTTTATAGGTTTCTGTCACTGTGTCATAAACAACAAGAATGCCTTTGATCGGGAAAAAAAGCTGAGAGAACTCGATACCAGGGGTTGCCACAAATACCGCTCGATCTTTGACGGTGCTAATAACATAGCGGCCGTCAGGTGAAACTTGAGATAACAGCCCGAATGTTGCTTCGCCGTCTTCTCGCTTGTAATCGCTCCAAGTAATAATCTTCTCGTCGTTTAACACCATTTCATCTGAGACTGGGAGAATTGCATACCCTCCCTTGTCATTACCGTAATCTACATCCATACCTAACACACTACCGTCACCGGAGAATGAATGGCAATTACCGCAAACAGGCAGATTTTCTAGAACAATCTGAGGAGCTGTCTCGGTGTCAACTGATCCAATACGCCAGCGAATACGAGAGGGGTCCTGTACAGCTTCGATGAAGGGTAAGGGCACTTCACGATAAAAAATAGAATCGCCTACCGGGTCGGTAGAGGTGCGGATACGGATGTTAGCAGACGCTGCTATTTTTCCTTGAGAGTTAAGGCCAATAATAGCCACTTCTGCATCATGAGCTGTAGATCGTCTCTTTATGTCAGCCCAATTCTCCTTTGATGGGCGCCAGCGGGATTCTTTGGTTTTAAACTGGAGTAATTCGTCTTCATCAACGAATCGTAATAACACCGACCATTGCACAACGCCCTTGGTTTCGGTGTTCCAAAGAAACGTTGGGGCGACTATTTCAGGTGGGAACAGGGTTTCGTCTAGGGGGTAAGTTATCTTAAGGTTACCGGATGGTGATTCCGGAAATGTTATAGGCTGAGTGGAGTTAGCGGAGTGTACATTGGTCCAGAGGCTTAGTAGTACTGCAAGTTGAAAAGCAGTCTTTAAAGATGCTCTCCCTTTGGATAGAAAACGTTGAGATTGAAAACTATATCGAAGTCCCATCACGTTGGAAAGTCTCCCTTTTTATTATTTGATGTTCGAGGCTGCATTCAGGCTAACCTTTCTATGCTTGAAACCTGAAGGTAGCTGAGATTCTGTGAGATCAACACTTAAAAGTCAACGCGTAAACAAAGCAATGGGTTTGGTGTACATTTATTGAACAGTTGTAATTGACAAGGCATGTACTGTCTTGTAGATTCAGAAGTTGCGAATATGCGGAGGTTGATCTATTTCCTCGGTACATCTGCAATAATCCGAGTCGGGTTACGTTTGGAAACTAAGTCGTATCCAAAAAGAAAAAAATAATAAAAGGAGATTTTAAATGAAAATCCGCAATTTTCAAATAATACTATCGATCGCTGCTTTCGTAGCGGTTTCGGCGGCTCAGGCTGCAGTTCATAAAGTTCACCCTGGCGACTCTATTCAGTCGGCAATAGATAACGCTTCCCCAGGGGACACGATACTTGTCTCTCCAGGAACGTATCAAGAAGATCCTAGCAACAAATATGGCCTTCATATTACGACCGATAACCTACGCTTGGTGGGTAAGGTAAAAAAAGGTCAAGGTGAAGCTGGTAAGGTTCGTATCCTCCACAATGGTAACCAAGAGACAGGAATCTATGCGGCTCCTCCAGGTTGTGATTATAAAGACAACTCGTGTGCGTCAAATGATTTGCAGGGCTTTTATGTTCGCGGATTTACCGTTGAGGGCTTTCCTCAAAACGGCATCCAGACGCGCTGGGTAGATGGCTTTGAATTTGCGCTAAATGAGTCTGTTAACAACCTTAATAACGGGATATATCCCACGCTTTCTGCAAATGGATTAGTGCGAAATAATGTTGCCTACGGTTCTCTCGATACCTCTATGTGGGTAGCAGGTTCCGAAAATGTTCGCGTAATTGGTAATGAACTCTACGGCAGCCCAATCGGTTTTGAGATTACGGTGTCTAACAATGTCGAAGTAACACATAATGATATCCATGACAATACTGTTGGTGTCGGCCTGTTCCACCCAAATGCTGCCGGGAATCCACCATTACCGGTCATGGCAAATTGGGTAATCGAGAAAAACGACATCTACAACAATAATCTTCCGAACCCAGCTCCCGCAGGAAGCTTTCAGGCTGGTCTGCCTTCTGGTTACGGTGTTTTGGCTCTGGGTGTGAGTGATCATGTGATCTCGAAAAATGAGATACAAAACAACAATGGGGCTGGCATAGCGTTTCTTGGATGGTGTACTGCTACTGCATTGGGTGACCCAAGCCGAAACTGTGAAAATGATCCGCCAATTGCTGATCCTGCTGTGAACAACAATCTAATCTCCAAGAACCAATTAAGCGGTAACGGTCAGAATCCGCCTCCAATTGGGCTCCCTGGTGTGGACTTGTTGTTTGCTGAATTTGGTGATGGAGGAACAGGTAATTGTTTCGATTCAAATCGACCATCTACCTTAACTGCTTTTTCAAGCGAACCGGACGGCTTATTACCAACTGATGGTTGTTAGTATTTTAGGCCTATAGTAAAAAACCAGACTCAGGAATAAATGGGGTCTGGTTTTTTCATTGATACCTTCAAGAGAAGAGTTGCGTCACCTTAATTCCTTTTCTTCACACCTTTCCACTACGATTCTATTTCCTATATGTGTTTAATGAGCAAACTTATTCGATTGACAAGAAAACTTTGTGGGAAAACTCAATAGATAAGAATGACTTTTAGAAAGCGGGTAGTTTTGGGTCTTCATATGCGACTACTGCGATTCCTTCAATCTCAATCAGCCAGCCAGGACGACAAACTGGTGCAGTCACAACTAGATAGGGCTTATCTCCAACCTTATATTTCATTTGCTCCCAGACAAATTCGGCGTCACTTGGATCTCTTACATAGACAATAAAGTGTTGCATATCTTTTATCGAAGCTGAAGCTCTTATCAGTAATGCCGAGATGTTTTCTAGCGTTCGATCAAGCTGACTGAGAACATCTCCTTCATGAACGATGTTACCCTGCGGATCAATGCTCGCGGTTCCCGAGATGAAGATATGTTTTCGGTCACTGTAGGCGACTGAGGTCGCCCTTTCGAAAGTAACACCATACGCGTGAGTGTGGCCTAAATGATCCAAAGCATGAAGGTATTCAATTTGTTCAGACTTTACACCTTTGATCGCATAGGCATCCATCAATACATTTGCGCCAATCGAAGAGTGTCCGCCTTCAATTCCCGTACTGGCAATATAGTGCGTATGTCGTGTGAGGTCATGCTTAGCAAACACCTCGTTACGTGCGTCGACTAGCCCCGCGTAATTCGAATCTACATCCTTCACAAAAAACCATGTGCGAATAACATTTTCCTTCAGGCTCATGCAGGCCTCTGTCAATTCACGATGGTATGCTTCAAATATGCGATGAGTTTGCACGAATGAACTTCCAGCATTAGGAAAGGCTAGCCCTGATGTCCAAACATGGGTGAGTTCACCTCGCTTCACCGATAAACTGGTGCCGACTTTACTGCGTTGTTTGTTCTGCTCTGAACCCTTAATACAGTAGACCCACAATGACACCTTGGCCGCACCAACCGGAGGTTGGTTTACCAGCGATATTGCAGCCATTTGTTCTAATTCCGGGTTAGAAAAATTCTTTTTATTCAGTGTACAAATTTGGTTGGGTAAATCGCTACAAAAGAAACGCCTAAATACCGTGTCATGCTGGCCTATTGAATGAGCACGCAGGGCTTCACTTAGTGACAGCTCTAGCCAATCGAGTTGCTGAGAAAAGGAAGCATATTCGGTTGGTTTTAACACGATGTGAAATTCTTCTGTTCCACATGAGCCCATAAACGTTGAGATTTTCAAGTCAACTGGAAGTGTATTTAAATTGGACTCAAGAGACATTCGCGGTGATTGTTCACAATGCATAATATTTAGTTACCATGACTTAAATTGCCTTTAAGGTGATGGCAAAGAGAGTTGTAGTGATATTGTTGGAATCATTCTTATTATAATAGTGTTCAAAAACGAATGCGTCTATCGGACTTCTCTGTTTACTATAATCCAATTTTCATCTCCCAAAAAAATCAATTGGAAAGTTGACCATCCACTAATATCTTCAAATATTTCCTTTAGGAATGCTCTCCCTAATGTCGAATACTTGAAGAATAAACAGCCTTTATCAGTAAGGCAAGCCAATCTCTAGTCTGGTTTTCCCAGTATTTACCTTTTGGTGAAAGTATTGACTTGCCTTTAAAGTCAATATTTTACAGATTTTTTTGCAAGAGAAATTGTCCCGTTGCCATGTTCTAATTTTTAAAAAACTAAAATCTTTAGGGTGGTTGACGGTGATACCATGGGCATCCACAATAACTTATCCCATTTTGGGTAAGTATTGGAAATAAAATAATAAATGAAGGATGTATCTCATGACGGCTGGATTGATTTTAACAGGCGGTGGCGCAAGAGCGGCTTACCAAGCGGGTGTTTTAAAGGCGATTTCAGATCAATTTCCAGGCTTTGATTATCCCTTTCCCGTTATTTGTGGTAGCTCTGCAGGCGCACTAAATGCTGTTGGCTTAGGAGGTGGTGGCCAAATATTCCGTCACAGTATTGAAAAAGTTGAGTCACTTTGGACTCAGCTTAGTTCAGATAAGGTCTATCGCTCCGATTATTGGTCTTTGGCTAAAAACCTTGGTCAGTTTGTAAAAGGCTTTGTTAGCGGCGATGGGATTGATATCCCAGGTTCAATGTTTGATAGTTCGCCTCTTAGGACGTTTCTTGAAAAAGAGGTGGACCTCAAACAGCTTACTCACAATATACAGCATCATGATATCCGTGCAGTTAGTGTTACG
>CAXBKC010000207.1:0-7073 GCA_963975615.1 uncultured Oleiphilus sp. | reverse complement strand
ATATAGCGCCATCATGATCGCTGGCGGTAAGAGGGTCTGAATCCAAATTCGCATAAAACGGCGAATTTCTTTATAAACAATGGTCGAAAAGGCAGTCCAGATTTGCATAAAGTTCATTTCAATTTTTCCTTTTAAGCTGGTTTGCCAGTTTCAACTAGATCCAAGAACAACTCTTCCAAGCGATTTGATTTACTTCTCATACTGATAACGCGCCATTCATAATATTGGAGCTTCTCAAATAGCTGATTAATATTTTGCTGCTTATTAATATCCACTTCGAGCTGCCCTTCGTTGTTTATGCGTGTTTTGAAGCCTTCAACATCAGGTGCTGCATCCAATATTTGATTGGTATCTAAAATAAACGTTTCGAGGTTTAACTTATTCAGCAAAGCTTTCTTACTGGTATTTTCCAAAATATTGCCTTTATCAATAATGGCAATATTTCGGCAGAGTGCCTCAGCTTCCTCAAGGTAATGCGTAGTAAGAATAATGGTAGTGCCTTGTTTATTAATTTCCTTGAGGAACTCCCACATGGATCGACGCAGCTCGATATCGACTCCGGCCGTTGGTTCATCAAGAATTAATAATTTGGGCCGATGAACTAGCGCTCTGGCGATCATCAGGCGGCGTTTCATACCGCCAGATAGCATTCTTGAAGACACATCGCGCTTATCCCACAAGCCTAGTTTTTTCAAAAAGTAATCGGCGCTTTCGCCCGCAATAGAAGCCGGTATTCCATAATACCCTGCTTGCGTAATGAGAATATCTCTTACCTTTTCGAATTGATTGAAATTAAATTCTTGGGTCACAACACCTAAACAGGTTTTTGCGTTCACTAAGTCGCTATCTAAGTCATGCCCAAATATACTTACCTGACCCGAGCTTTTATTTACCAGAGATGAGACGATACCGAGAATGGTCGACTTACCCGCTCCGTTTGGCCCTAGCAATGCAAAGAAATCCCCCTGCTCTACCGAGAAACTAATCGAATTCAAGGCTTGGTAGCCATTATCGTAAGTTTTACTTAAGTTCGTTATTTCGAGCGCTTTTACCATAGTAAGCCTTATTAACTTAATCGTATTCCAGTTTCATGTGTATTGAGCGAGAGTAGTATATTCTTCAGAACAGGAATGTTTAAGTGGTGGCAGATCTGCAGATTTCAAGCCTGCTCAACTCTGGTTTTATTATTTCGGCTTAGAATTATTATTTGTCGGATAGTTGTTTTGGTAAACATCTTGGCCCATTTTGTCGATTTGAAATTCAATCATTTTTTCGAAAGGCTTCAAAAGTTTTGACGCATTGAAAGAGTTATCAAGAAGAACCAATGCAAGAGCTATAGCCTCAATTGTTGCTAGTGCGCCTTTTTGCTTCGCCTGGCGAATACGGTAACGACTTTCACCTACATTCACTAAATTAAGCGTTGCTAAGTTTTTTAACCATACATTTCTATGAAGTAACTCACGTGTGTTCCGCCAAGTACCGTCAAGCAATATGATGGAATCATAATGTTTGTACAAGGCAGATGAAGTGAAACGCTCTTTTTCAAAATCGTACACATAGTGAGGATAATCATCACTCAATGCTTGTGGGTAAATAAATAAGGGGTCTGAACAAGAGAATACAGTGAGTAAGTCTGCTACTTCAGCTTCACTTATCTCTAGCGAGGTAACGACCTTTGACTTGCTTAAACCTAGGCTCGCTAGTTTAGCCGTTCCTATTGCTTTGGTTTCTTCATCGGGGTGGCGCAATATTATTACGGCTATAGAATTATTCTGCGGAGAGAGATACTGACAAAGACAAGCCGTTTCCGGCTTAGAACACTGCTGACAATAACGCCGTGTCATTTTAAAACTCTTTATTTTGGATAAGTAAAGAAAGGGAGTATATCAGTTTCAGAGATTGTATATGAACAGTATAAAAAGCGAATTCTGCGCCTTTATTTTTAGAATTGCATATCACCTAGCTCGCAGCTAAGGAAGAGGCAATATGGCGCCAAGACCACTTAGTCGTTGCCCCACTTAAAAGGTACTGATTTTCATCAATATCGTAAGCCCCTTTTGGTAAGCTATCCTTTATAAAAACGGTATCGTTAGACTTACTATTTAAACTAAGCTCTTTTAAATCGATAACTCTTGCATGTTTAAGCTTCTGTTTATTTTGATCAAGCACAACCATAACCTTGGGTAAAAGCCGTCTATCTTGATTATGTCCAGTCACAATACCAATTTCATTAGAGCTTAATTCAACCAGAGTACCTGTAGGAAATACACCTACCGCTTCGATAAAACGTTCGACAAGGTCTTGCTGAAAACTGATATTTCTTAGTTCATATAATTTTGAAACCGCTGCAAGCGGCGATAAACCTGAATCATCATTTCGCGGTGTAATTAACTCTTGATAGTAATGAACAAGCCCTGCAATCTTCGCGAGTAAGGGAATTCGTTCCCCCGTTACTCCTTTAGGAAAACCAGTGCCATTATGTCGTTCCTGATGAAATTCAACAATTGGGAGCACGCCTTTTGGCAAGTCTTCCATAGCCAATAAAGCGTCAATACTGTGTTGAATATATTTTTGATAAGCAAACTCATAACTTGAATCGGGCTCAGTCACGCTATCTAGTATTTCTTGAGAAATTTTAGTCTTACCAATGTGAGCAAGTAAAACCCCCATTGCCAATGATTTAAGTTGTATTTTATCTAAGCCTAAATGGCGCCCAAAAACGAGAGACCATATTGATGCTTTCACACAATGCTGATAACTATAGGCATCCTGATCATTCATTTTCGACAGCCAAATAAGCGCGTCAGGATTACGAATAACACTCTCAACCATACCTTCAGCTACCTTTTCAGTCTCCTTTACGGTTTCTTTTAACTGTAAAGGGTTGTTTCCTGAAACGCTGGCAAAAACTTGACTAATCGCCTCATAAATATGCTGGTGCAGTTTCTCTGCCTTTGCAACTTCCTTATGAATAGAGTGTACAGATTCATAAATTTTAGGTGATTTAATGACAATTGGTGGCAAGCTGACAGTATGAGTATCGACTTTTTTCTCAACCCTCTTTGTCTTTCTATCAAAAGGAGTGTGCGTTTTATGGACTGTTTTGGCTTTCTGCTTATGAACATCGACATAAACATATTTACAGTACTGCGTTAGCGCCTGGACATCGTCATCTAGTCGAATATAAAAGCCTTGTAAAGGAAAAGGGGTTTCGTGCCACGGACGATCTAAATCCGAGACAAACATTCCCTCCTTTAAAGCATTCACTTCAATTTTTAAACGGTTTGCCGACATAACAATACCTACGTGAAAACAAGAGCAACCAAACTATCTGACTGTTTACTTAATATAAAAAAACACAACGAATTTCTTAAAAAACTATTTATGTCAGAATCTACAAATTACAACATACATAATCACTTGTGCGTGTCTGTTAAAAAACGAGATACTAGCCTTAACTAAATTCTAGTACTAATAGTCTTAGTTTGCCTAAGAAATGAAAAAACTCCACAGGGAAAGGTAGTATTGTGTAAGTACACGTAACTACAAGGATATTTTTATTAGAGATGATAAATTGATCTCAAAATCGCTAAGGAAAAAAGGAGTATTTAGTCTTCTTCACAAACAGATGAATGATTAAAGAGTGCCGGAACTAAAGCTTCAACATTTCCTCCCTCAACTGACTTTGTAGAAATAACATAGGGGACTTCGGAATTGTGCAAGTAGTCAGTACTTATTTTTTTCCCATCAGATAAGCGTTCTGTCTCTCTAGGCCGACATGAAATTGTCAGCATTAACTCTCCTTCCAAAGATAAAATATTACTAGTGCCTTGCCTGTCTGTGATAAAACCACAGGTTTGGTTTTCTTCAATATTTAAGCCGCGCCTGTCAGTATCTAAACGATTTCTGCCACAGTAACTAATACCAGGCCCAGTCATATCTTTGCAACGCAGGCCTTTACCAAAACTATCATCATAAAAGAGTATCACTCTTTCACTGCATTGAGTTTCCAAAGTAACAGGCAGGGACCTATAAGAATTTTCCTTCCAACCCTGATACCTAACTGTTTGCCAGTAAACTCGATGCTGACGTAGCTCACCGCTCGCTGACTCTGCCTCAAAAAGTCCGTAGTGAGTTGTATATTCCGCAGTCGCACAACCCGTCATTGCAATGACAAAGGCGGATAAAAGTGTTGTACGAAACCAAGACATAATGCTCAAAAATATTCTCCAACTATCAATCGTTCAGTTAGTTTAGCGATTGTTAGTAGCTATAGCTATGCGCTGTAAATTAAACACAGGTAAGCTAAATAAAAACAAACTACCTATTTTAATTCAATATTTGAACTTGACTGAGACCTATTCTTAATAGAGAATGATTCCTATTCAGCTATTTTAAACTCTTAACTCTACGGAATCACTATATGCAAATAATCAAACGCTTGCTCCTTTCCACGCTGACTATTACTACCCTACTCGTTGGCAGTACTGCTTTCGCTAAAGAAGTTAATGTTTATTCTTACCGACAACCTTTTTTAGTTCAGCCACTGTTTGATAAATTTACGGAAGCCACCGGCATTAATGTAAATGTTGTTTTTGCTAAGCAAGGCCTAAGTGAAAGACTTGAGCGCGAAGGTCGAAACTCACCTGCTGACTTAATATTTACCGTTGACATTGGCCGCTTATTTGAAGTAACAGACAAAAAATTAACCCAGTCTGTTTCTTTAGACACCTTAAATAAGAATATTCCAAGTCAATACCGAGACCCTGATGGCCAATGGTTCGGTTTAACCACGCGAACACGCTCAATTTTTGCCTCCAAAGAAAGAGTTGACCTATCTACCATCAAAAACTACGAAGACATGAGTAAGTCGGAATGGAAGGGACGAATTTGCACCCGAAGCGGTAAGCATCCAGACAACTTAGCACTCATAGCCTCAATGATTGCTCATAACGGCTTAGATAACACCACTGAATGGCTTAAAGGTGTCAAAACAAACCTAGCCCAAAAGCCACAGGGAAATGACCGCTCGCAAGTTAAAGCGATTAAAGAAGGTGTTTGCGATATTTCTCTAGGCAATAACTATTACTTCGGCAACATGCTTATGGATGAAGAACAAAAACAATGGGCAGATGCGGTATACATTACTTTCCCAAACCAGGACAACCGAGGCACACATGTTAATATCAGCGGCATGGCGATGGCTAAGTATGCACCTAATAAGGCAAGCGCAGAGAAGCTTATGATTTTTTTGAGCGAGAAGCAGGCACAAGAAATCTACGCGGATCAAAACTTTGAATACCCTGTAAACCCAAGAGTAGAACCATCCAAGCTAGTACAATCGTGGGGTGACTTTAAAGCAGATACTTTGTCACTGGCTGAAATCGCTAAATTACGTAAACAAGCAGCTCAACTAGTTGATCAAGTTGGCTTCGATGATTAAACTCGTGCCTTGCGGCGTTTTCACATAGCCCATTCGCTCACAGACTAAGACATAACACACATAGGCATTGCCTCTTTATTGAAGCAATGCCTTTTGATTTTCTTAGTCTTTAGATTTAGCAACTTTAGATACCCTATGCAATCAAAATTCACCCAAGTATTTACTAAACACGGCTGGCTTTTGTCGTCCACCACGATTGCATGCCTGGTCGCTTTACCGATTGTTTCTGTTATTTTTCTTGCTTTATTTCCGGAAGAAAATGCTTGGCCACACCTCATTGATACCGTTTTACCTACCTACCTAAAAAACACAGCCATATTAATGATAGGGGTCGGCACCTTAAGCCTTTTAGTCGGGACCGGGGCAGCTTGGCTCATTTCAATGTACGACTTCCCTGGAAAACGCTGGTTGAGCTGGGGCCTACTCTTGCCCTTTGCCGTTCCTGCCTATGTCATTGCTTACGTTTATACAGATTTATTAGAATTTGCCGGGCCTGTACAAAGCCTCCTTCGTGATATTATGGGATGGACCAGCTCACAAGATTATTGGTTCCCTTCAATAAGAAGTATGGGAGGAGCAATAATTATGATGTCACTGGTGCTTTACCCTTACATCTATATGCTAGCCAGAGCAGCATTTCTCGAACAGTCAGTATCGCTATATCGTGTTTCCAGAAGTTTGGGCACAACCCCTGTAGGTTTCTTTTTCAGGATATCACTCCCGATCGCCAGACCAGCCTTAGCGGTAGGCCTATCTCTCGTGCTAATGGAAACTTTGAATGACTTTGGTACCGTTGATTACTTTGCTGTTAGAACTTTAACAGCCGGACTCTACGATACTTGGCTAAATATGGGGAACTTGGGTGGCGCTGCTCAAATTGCGGTATTGATGGTCTTCGTTGTGGTCGTGCTAATTTCTTTAGAACGTTATTCTCGTAGAAAACAGAAACAATACCATTCACGAAACCAAGGCGACCCGATACCTACAACTATGCTCGTAGGCTTAAGAGGATACACTGCCAGCTTTTTAATCTTCTTACCGATATTCTTAGGCTTTGTTATCCCTTTTATCATTTTAAGTAAATATGCCTTTGATAATTTTTCGGTTTCATGGGACACACAATTTATAAGCTATGCATTTAACAGTTTTGCTCTAGCCACAACTGCCGCTTTCATTACCTTGGTTTTGGGTATCATTTTAACCTATACCAAGCGCTTAAATTCAAAACCTGGTACACACTTAATGGTGGGTGCATCTAGTTTAGGCTATGCCATCCCTGGTGCTGTCTTAGCCATTGGTATCATTATTCCCTTTGCTGCCTTCGATAACTTAGTAGATGGCTGGATGCGCGACTACTTCAACTTTTCTAGTGGGCTAATATTAAGCGGAACTTCCTTTGCAATTATTTTCTCTTACACAGTTCGTTTTTTAGCCGTTTCGTCTGGCTCAGTTGAGTCTAGTTTAAGCAAAGTAACCCCAAACATGGATATGGCAGCTCGCTCACTGGGTCTTACTCAATTCCAGACTCTTATCAAGGTCCACCTACCAATCATCAAGAAAGGCGCCTTAACCGGCATGTTAGTTGTTTTTGTTGATTGCCTAAAAGAATTACCCGCAACCTTGATTTTGC
>CAXBKC010000206.1:0-7091 GCA_963975615.1 uncultured Oleiphilus sp. | reverse complement strand
CTGACTTTGCGGCTCAAAATAGCCTACCTGCCCATCACTTACTCTGGCACCAAAATGCGACGACGAATACGCCCTTTCAAGCATTTTTTTGGACTGGTCAATCTCGACCAAAATAATCTCTTGGCTGATATCATTCACTAAGTATGGTCGAGAAAAGTAATCGCTAGCCTTAAAGGCTTTATCTGCTTCACTGCTCTCATCACCAGCGAATGCACACCCTGAATAACTGCCAATCGATAAAATTATAAAAAAAAGATGCCATATATTATTCATACCTCTAAGACCTCCATGTCTTAATATCATTTACACGTCACTGGGCTTTCGTTTTAAACCATTACGGCGTGAATCTATAATCCGAGGCTGTCCAAAACGTCACATCACTGCCTTTGTCATGGGCAATTCCTTTAGCCCTTAATTCATAGTGTGCAGCAAAACTCTCCTGATTACCTAAGCCCATCCCTAAAGCAGAATAAGCCATATTTTGAACCAAGGACACGCCATTTTTAAGCGCCTGCACAGGTAACTGTTTTACGTAAACTTCTGCCCTTTCACTTTTATGGTTCACGCTCAAAAAGTGCCTTATGCCTTCTTTTTTATATCTATCTAAAGCTTTATTTATTTGACTATTTTCTATATTCATATCGTTATTTTGGATCAAGGATACAAGCTTATTTAATGCACTTAGACGCGCATCTTCTGATATATTCCGAGCTTTCATCTTGCTGACACGCGTATGATTAACTTTATAGCTAAATTGACTTTGTTCGACCGCAACATATGCTGACAAGCTTAAAATAGTCAGTAATAACATCACCATTATTAATATAAAGCCTGCTTCTTTCTGATTGATTGTTGTTTGTCTTAATACGTTATTTCGACTATCCATGTGCATTTTTCTCCTTTCTTTAAATAGCATTATTAATTTACTAACCTATTCCTTATCGATACTTCGCTTTGGTATAACTTTCTGGGGAAATACCTAAGACTATCTGGCACTTGATAGATATTATCTGTGTGTAAGGCTGAACTATTCATGACATACACCTTGCCTTTTTCATCGATGGTTTTATCTTGTAGACTACTTCGGACCAAAAGATATATGCGCACGCTTAACACCTTTTGCCAGTCAGATACTTTACTAGCGACTAAATAACGATCGACTGAGTTATCTTGGTTATCATCAACCCCATATTCAAACTGCATTTGTTCTAAACCTTCAACCAGAGACTCTTGAATATAACGATCACCTTTTAAAGTGAGCCGTGTTAGCACAGAACTTCCAGCTATACAGCCACTTGAGCTTTTTCGGCACGGCCTAAGAAAATACAAACTACTATGAAACAGCATATTGTAATGGAACCCTAGATCTGGAAGGTTTTTAGCTGCCAATGCTAATTGCTTGCCTTGAAAAAGAATGGCGCTTTTGCCTGATTGAGCGCGAACAAAGTAGTGTTTTTGATAGCGCTTATTATCAATATCACTTTCACGATAATAGCCATGGCTATCTGCAAATCGAATTACCAAAAGGTCTGAGTTTTTTAAATAGTCTTTATTCTTTAAGCACTTTATAGGCAATCCTTTCAGGGCTTGTGCTGATGAGCTTCCTTCTACACCTAATAGTCCATCCGTAACCTTAAACACCCAACTAGAATCGCAAGCGCCAGACGCTGAACTTAAACTTCCATTTATATGCCTAACTTGCTGAGCATCAACCCCGCCCCAATGGTCTGCCATGCGAATACCATTTGAAAGAATATTCATCGCGAGCTGTGCATTGTCTTCACGATCATTCAAGGCAGCAATTACCTCAAAACCATGTTGTTGCACATCGAAGACTTTATACACGCCAAGCATCAACAGAAGCGCTAGACTCATCGCTATCATAAGTTCTATCAAGCTGAAGCCTTGATAGGGCTTTGTGGTAAATCCTTTCACCTATAGCCTCGTTTATTCTTTTAATTTTAGGGGGTTATTTTAAACGTCATTTCGTATGTTTGTAGATCAGCTGAGGCTTCTGAATGCTCGCTTTCCTGCCAATGCATTTTGAGTTGATAGCGACTCCCTTGGTCAGTCAAGGTTGCACTTCCTTGCGGGAGCTCTTTTTTAACTCTCTCTTGCCATCCATTTAAATTTGCCGAGCCAGCGCTTGCCCTTAGCTTTTCAATCAAGGTATTTGAGAGTGTTATTGCTGTGTTCTGCAGAACGCTATCGTGTGTCATTTTAATGCTGACATGTTGCAAGGAAGCCACGCCTAAAAAGCCGATAGCAAAGATAAGCAAACTAATGAGAAGTTCTAATAGTGAAAAACCAGACTGCTTAGCAGAAAGGTCACGTGAAGTGATTGAAGTCATCTGTATCAGTTCCTTTGATACGTTTAAATTGAGAGCGAATTACTTAAGCTGTAAGTAATTCAACGTAATCTATCCTTGATTACTTGTTTTCGTAAGCGCCTAAATTCTATTCATAAGATAGGCCTTAAAAAGTTAATACTAACTTATTAAATATGTAAGAAGCAATTTTTGGCGCTAGAAAAGTTTTCTAAACTAAGATCAAATATTCTCAGTAGGAATCCTTAAAGCTTTAGGCATTGAAAATACGATACTTTCAGTTCGGCCATCGGCTTCTTGCACATCATCTGCACCCAATTCTTTTAATCGCTCCACAACCTGTTGAACTAGAATTTCAGGTGCTGAAGCACCAGCCGTAACGGAAACTGACTTAGCATTTTCTAACCAGCTAGCTTGTATTTGAGTGTAGTCGTCAATCAAGTAAGCAGGTGTCCCCATACGCTCTGCCAATTCACGCAAGCGATTTGAGTTGGAGCTATTAGGAGAGCCAACCACCAGCATTAAATCGGAGCTATCTGCGAGACTTTTTACTGCATC
Source organism: uncultured Oleiphilus sp. (assembly GCA_963975615.1). Lineage (GTDB taxonomy): Bacteria > Pseudomonadota > Gammaproteobacteria > Pseudomonadales > Oleiphilaceae > PZPK01. The sequence continues at coordinate 4,206 of CAXBKC010000206.1, read as the reverse complement.
TTGGCGATTCTGAGTAGCATAACAAATATCGTCTTTTCTTGGGCCTTCAATATTTGGAAACGTCTGACGCAAGGCATCAATAACCTTGGCGGCATCATCGACGGACAGTGTTGTTTGAGTCACATAAGTAAGTCTCTGCGGGTCTTTCACAACTAGTTTGGCAACATCTTCTTCGTCTTCAACCAAGTAAATCTTGCCACCAAATTTAGTGTCATATTGACCCATGGTGCCTTCAACTTCCGGATGACCTTCATGTCCGATTAAAATGCATTCACGGCCATCCTTACTATATTTCATCACTTCCAAGTGAACCTTTGTCACCAAAGGACAAGTGGCATCGAATACATTTAAGGCACGAAATTTTGCATCTTCTTGTACGGCCTTTGAAACACCGTGCGCACTAAAAATAACCAATGAGTCATCCGGTACTTCATCAAGCTCATCTACAAAAATGGCACCACGCTGCTTTAGATCATCTACAACAAACTTGTTATGCACAACCTCGTGGCGAACATAAACAGGGGCTCCAAAGACGTCTAAAGCACGATTTACAATCTCAATCGCACGGTCAACACCGGCACAGAATCCTCGTGGATTTGCTAGCTTGATTTTCATATTTCGACCTGACCGTTCTGTTTCAGCATAGTAGTTATTTATAAAGCCTCGACCGACTGTATTTCAACAACGAATTTAAGCGTTTCACCGGCTAAAGGATGGTTAAAATCAATGACAACTTCATTATCATCAAAGGTTCTCACCACACCTGGTAATTCTGACTTATTGGCATCAGCAAATGAAATCATTAACCCTTCGACTAACTCCATATCTGCAGGGAAGTCAGTGCGCTTCATCGTTTGTTGATTATTTGGATTAGGCATACCAAATGATTTTTCTGGCGGAACCATAAATTCATCTTTATCCCCAGCCACTAAACCAACAAGATAACCCTGAAAACCATCGGGCAATTGTCCATCGCCAAACTCAAAGCTTGCCGGCGCCTTATCAAAGGTTGAGTCCACAACTGAGCCGTCTGCAAGGCTCAAAGAAAAATGTAAGGTAACCTTGGTATTTTCACCTGCTTTAATCTTACTACTTTCTGTCACCCTAGATACCACGCTAATAAATTAATACGAAAATTTTCAATAGTTCTACTTATTTAGTTCGTCTGAGCTTTGATCTTTCTTGGTTCTAAACAAATCTAAAATCATTAAACCAGCACCAATACTGATGGCAGTATCCGCTATATTGAATGCAGGGAAGTGATAATTCCCCCAATAAAAATGTAAGAAGTCAACAACATAACCTAGCGTAATTCGATCGTATAAATTTCCAATTGCCCCACCCAATATTAAAGCAACTGCAAAGGCGACCCATTTATCATCTCGAAGCTTAGTTAACCAAACACCCAAGCCAACACTTACAAAAAAGGCCAGTGCGATGAAAAACCAACGCTGCCAACCTGACTCTGACGCCAGAAAGCTAAATGCCGCACCGGTATTATGAAGCAAGGTAAAATTGAAACCCGTTACCGCATCAAATAAGGTATAGACAGGAACCGGTACAGCGTATTCTAAGTTTGCTGTCGCTATAGATTTTGTCCACAAATCTAGAATTACTATCACTACACTTAAGCCAAGATAAATCGCTAAGTGCTTACTCATGCTCATTTGCTTTTGTACATCATTTATCATTATGCAAATGCTCGCTTCTCACCATCACCTTCAATATTTTCAATGCAGCGACCACACAGTTCCGGGTGCGCGGCATGCTGACCTACATCTTCACGATGGTGCCAACAACGATCACATTTGGCATGTTTTGAAGAATGAATTTCTAACAATAAACCATCTAATTCGCTTGAGCTTGCTTGCGCCCCTTCTGCTGCCGAAAGAGGCAAGACCCTTGTACCAGAGGTAATTAATACGAAGCGTAGTTCATCGCCCAAAGAAACTAAGGCATCAAAAAGCTCACCGTCGCAGAATAAGCTAACTTCTGTCGCCAGTGCACCTTTGATCTTGCCTGCATTACGCTCTTCTTCGATACGCTTATTAACGGCATTTTTCACCGCCAGTATTTGGAGCCAGAAAGTACGACCTTTTTGGTCGTCTTCATTTAATCCTTCAAGCCCTTCATACCAAGTGGAAAGGAATACACTAACTTCTCTTTCTGAGCCTTTTGGCTTTGGTAAGGTCGTCCAAATCTCATCTGCCGTAAAACTTAATATTGGAGCAATCCAGCGGCTCATGGCTTCAAGAATATGATACATCGCTGTCTGACATGAGCGTCTTGCGACACTATCTTTTCCAGTCGTGTACTGTCGATCCTTTATAATGTCGAGATAGAAACCACCAAGATCGACACCACAGAATTGCACGACTTTCTGGAATACAGTTAAGAAACTATATTCCTCATAGGCACCCTTTAATTCATCTTGAAGCTGTAATGCTCTATCCACTGCCCACCGGTCAATCTCAACCATATCGTTACTATCAAGCATATCTGTTTCAGGGTTAAAGCCATTGATATTTGAAAGTAGAAAACGTGCCGTATTTCGGATGCGGCGATAAGAGTCGGCTGCTCGCTTAAGAATCTCATCTGATACCGTCATTTCGCCCGTATAGTCAGTTGCTGAAACCCATAAACGGAGAATATCGGCACCTAAACTATTCATCACTTCTTGAGGCGCAACAACGTTACCCATAGATTTAGACATTTTTTTGCCTTCAGAATCAACCGTGAAACCATGGGTTAATACTTGCTTATAAGGCGCCTGATTATTAATCGCAATACCTGTTTTCAGTGAAGACTGGAACCAGCCACGATGCTGATCTGAACCTTCCAAGTACAAATCTGCTGGATACTGACCTAACTCTTCACGCTGGCGAAGTACAGCGGAGTGCGTAACACCCGAGTCGAACCATACGTCTAGAGTATCTGTTACTTTACTGTATTGCTTAGCTTCATCGCCAAGCAAAGTCGCTGCATCTAATTCGAACCACGCATCAATGCCCTTCTCTTCCACTAGAGCCGCCACTTTTTCGATCAGCGCTTCAGTATCCGGGTGTAATGCTTGAGTTTCTTTGTGAACAAATAAAGCAATTGGTACACCCCATGTTCGCTGGCGAGAAATACACCAGTCAGGGCTTTGTTCCAACATGCCTTCGATTCGATTTTGACCCCAATCCGGAATCCATTGAACATTCTTCACAGCGTCCAATGCTGACTCTTTAAGACCGTTTTGATTCATACTCACAAACCACTGTGGCGTAGCACGATAAATTAATGGTGTTTTGGTACGCCAGCAATGCGGGTAACTATGGGTGAAAACTTTCTTGGCGACTAGCTTACCTTCAGCTTCAAGTGCCTCGATCACAGCTGCATCTGCCTTATAAACATGCAAGCCGGCAAACTTCTCGACATCAGGTCGAAAAATACCACCATCATCAACATAATTAAGTGTGCCTAGGCCATATTTCTTACCAACATTAAAATCGTCTACGCCATGATCTGGTGCAGTATGTACAGCACCTGTACCCGCATCAATGGTGACGTGTTCACCTAAGATAACGGGAACATTTTTATTGCGATAAACAGGGTGGACTAATTGCTGATTCACAAGCGCTTGACCTAAACAGCGGCCTAATACCTCGTGACTTTCTAAACCATAGCGCTCCATATTTTCTGCAACAAGTGCATCTGCCATGATCACTAATTCCGGCCCAGCACCTGCATCTAACTTCACAAGGGAATATTCAAGACTGGCATTCAACGAAACGGCTTGGTTCGAAGGAATTGTCCAAGGCGTGGTTGTCCAAATTACGATTGAAGCTGTTTGCTCTAATGAAGTTAAACCAAAAGCTTTTGCCACGGCCGCTTGATCAACCACATCAAAACGCACATCTATCGCAGTCGATTGTTTTTCCTGATATTCAACTTCAGCCTCTGCCAAAGCTGAACCGCCAACGACACTCCAATAAACTGGCTTAAAGCCTTTTTGAAGATGGCCATTTTCTATGATTTTACCTAAAGCACGAATAATATCGGCTTCAAACTTGAAATCCATCGTGAGATAAGGTTTTTCCCAATCTCCGAGAACACCTAGACGAATAAAGTCTGCTTTTTGGCCAGCGACTTGTTTGGCTGCATATTCACGACACGCTTTTCTAAAGGCAGAGTATTCAACTTTCACACCGGCTTTGCCGAGCT
>CAXBKC010000205.1:0-7129 GCA_963975615.1 uncultured Oleiphilus sp. | reverse complement strand
TCTTTGTATGGACTGCCCAAAATTGTTAGGTGGCATGTAGATGTCTTATATCTTGGAAGCTTTAAAAAGATCTGAGCAAGAGAGGCATCAAGGCGAATTAGCCCATGCAACCATTGATACTATTATGATGCCTGCTAAGCAGGTTCGTCACCAGTGGTGGCCTTATTTGCTGATAGCTGTGTTGGCGATCAATCTTCTGGTATACCTATATTTTAAGCTTTCTACTGATACTGTTGAGTCTACAAGTGTTGTGGTTGAACAAAGTGCTCCTGCAAATGAAAGTGCTGTAGAAAAAACAATTCAAAATCATAGTTCAACGATTAATGATTCTTTCCTGTCTCAGAACGAAAAACCACTTCCGGCGCATTTATTACAGACACCAAAACTAACAAAGCGCTATGATTTAAACGATCATTTTCGGGAAACGAAGGTGGCAGGACCAACTCCAGTTAAGAAAAAAAGCTTAAATGCTGATGGGCTTGAAGTGATTAAACCTAAGCAGGCTTCTGTGCGTATTTCTTCTGAAGACTTAATGACTCCGCAGAGCAAGCTTGATGCTAATACATACAAAGATAAGGCTCAGTTTCAGTCAGAGTCTTTTGATTCTGAGCAGCAAGCTGAGCTTAAGCCATTAAAAGTCGAAAACTTTGATAATACCGAACACCTTAATGATCTCGATATTAGTTTCCAAAAGGGAATTCCTAATATTAGGTTTAATAGTCATATCTATTCTAGCAATCCTACAGACCGTCGTGTGATGTTAAATGATTTATATCTTAGGGAAGGGCAAGGCTTTTCAGGTATGACAATAGAAACGATAGGCGAGTTTTATATCGTTTTATCTAAGAACTCTCAACGCTTTAAAATTTCCGTCTTGAGAGATTGGTTTTCACCAGAATAATCTTATTCAATACCAGCTAACGACCTTTTGGTGTGAAAGGCTGAGTTTTACAAATCCTTCATACGTAACAAAAATAATACCTTTTGTTGAAAGCGGAATCCCTCTTGCGAGTGCGTCATCCTTTAAGGCATAGATAGTCTTAGCTAGTTGTGGCCAATGCTTGGTATCTTCTGAGTGATGTTCAGTAAATAACGCCAAGCATTGATAAACGCCATCCTCAATCAAAATAACATCATCACTGCCGCTTATTACCTGGCTAAGCTTTAAGTTTAAAGTGTTATCTTGTGCTGTCTTATTTAATGTATGTAATGTCGATGTAAGAGTGTTTGACATGAATATAAATTTTTAAGTAGGTGGCTATTAGAATCTTATGACTGTATCGGATTCGCTATAAACAGTTTTTATCTCATTTTTAGTTATAAATTTAAATGCATCATTGTTGTTTGACGGTAAGTTTCTAAGAGATGCGCTTTCAGCACATACAAGAATTTTATCTATGCCATAGATTGGGAGGGCATTTAGCATTTTTGTTGTATTTTTTCGGTTAATTATCTCTGGCTGTTGTGCGCTTAAAAGCTGGTAGCAGGCATCGTCTTCAATTAGCAAACTTACATCTTGGTCGAATGTTCCTGCAGCAAGCACGATATCTAATGCTTCTTGAATATCGCTAGAGCCAAAAGGTGCTTTAGTTTGAACGATTAGAAGCTTCTTTTTTATTTGAGACATCCTTATTCACCAAAAGTAATTAGCTTTTCGCTAGTGGCGATAGCTTCAACAAGTTGGCCCAGGCCGGATAGTTCAAAGCAGGAAGACATGTTGTGAGCTATCTTGTTGTGTCGCTTCTGTTCTGAATTATCGATGACGCCTCTTCGTGCTGCTGCGGCAATGCATACTACTAAGTCTAAGTTATATGTCTGTTTTAGTTGTTGCCAGGCAGCATAGAGGTCGAATTCATCTCTTGGCGTGCAAGCTAGGGTAGAGGCTGTGTGAACACTGGATTGATAAAAGAAAACCCTATCAACTGCAGTATTCATTTCAAGGGCTGCTTTTGCATACCGATATGAGGTATAGCAAGCTTGAGACTCAAATGGTGCGCCTAATACGAGAATAGATAGAGACATAATGATAGATCTTTAAATGAAAAAACCTTGCAGTAAGGTGCTGCAAGGTTTTAGCTAGAGCTCAATTAGATGATGATCTTAATCATCGCCGCCTAGCGCTGTAAGAATGTGAAGTAGGCTTAAAAACAGATTGTAGATTGAGACATACAAGCTGATTGTTGCCATTACATAGTTACGTTCGCCACCATTAATGATGTTGCCTGTTTCGTATAAAATCATTGCAGATGAAAACAGTACAAATCCGGCAGATATTGCTAGTTGTAAGCCAGGGATCTGAGTGAAGAAGCTAAGAACCATTGCGCCAATTAGAACAAAGATACCCGCTGTTAGAAAGCCTGCAAGGAAGCTGAAGTCTTTTTTAGTTGTTAAGGCATAGCCAGACAAACCAAAGAATACAAATGCAGTTAAACCTAAAGCATTCATTACTACCGGCATGGCGCCAGCGCCTGCGAACATCCCGATTACTGGGCCGAGCGTGTATCCCATAAAGCCAGTTAAAGCAAAAGTGCTAACTAATCCCCATGCACTATTTCTTAGCTTGGCAGTTAAAAAGAATAAACCGTAGAAACCTACTAGTGTGACAATGAATCCAGGTCTAGGCATATCCATAGCTAAGTAAGCAACTAAAGCTGAAAACGCTATCGTGATACCCAGTAACATATATGTATTTTTTAATACAGAAGCCGCGTCTGAACTCAAGACGGCTTGATTTTCGTGCATGACATTTGTTATTTCATCATGACTGTTCGCTACACGAACTTCAGGTGAATTTTCGTTGCGCATTGAATGCTCCGTTGGTTGTGAGAAGTAAATCTTATTACTAACCATATCATAGTGATGCATTAGTAAAAATCAATAGATATTCAATAGATATGAGATTATAAATCTTTATAAATAAATCGTTGACACCTAAATTGAGTTTGGTAAGATGTGCCCCGCTTTCAACAGGAAAGCATTGCGGTGAGCTGCCAGAGCGGTTGAATGGACTGGTCTTGAAAACCAGCGAGGGTTAATAGCCCTCCCGGGGTTCGAATCCCTGGCCCACCGCCACTATTCTAAAATAGTTTACAGGGCTTTTTTCATTTAAACGTTTACGCCAGTGTAAAAGGTTTATTTGTAGCCTTACCACTGATCCAGGCACTCTCGTATTTAGGATTCTTTGAAATCAACAAGCGCTAATGTTAGCTTTTAATGCTGGCTACATACTTTATATGTAAGGCTTTATACTAGTATTTAAATGCGGCACTCAACATGCTGTAGGTGAGGCTAAATCTCTTAAAGTGCCTGAGTTTTAATAGGCTAAATCAAGACTCAGCTATTACGATAGTTTAGGTAGGCTAAAAATTAGGGACAAGTGTGAAGAAAACCTAATATTTCCTAAGCCAGGTAATGCGAACGTGGTTAAGAAATATATAGGTCATCTATAGATGCGAGGTTACTATCACGAAATGTTTATACTAACCTTGAGAGCTCTTAATTACATTTAGTAATGTTTTCTCTCGCTTTTCCATGTCGGAAAACATAAAACCTAATCCCCTAAGTGTATTGAAATAAGGCACTGCTTTCCCCGCTGTAAAGTAACAAGAGAATGAATGTTTGCGTATATATTCGTCAATAAAGGACGCCAATATCCATTCGATTTCTAGCTGTTTTTGTGCCGTAGATTCAAATAGTGCATTTACAGGAATATACGGTTCTTCTATGTTTATAGCGTTTCGGTTTTGCAGATATTTATTGATGACATAATCACAAATTTGTACACCTAAGCTACGCTGGCCGATGTCAAAGACAATACGTGCGTAAGTAGATAGACGCTCTATTTTAGATTCCCCTGTATTTAACGCCTTTTTTACGATTTCAAATGCAAATAGTAAGTGCTGGTATCGTTTCTGCTTATCGAGTGTTGTGTCTCGAGAACAGGTATAGGCATTAATAACTTGTTGGTAGTCTCGATCATTTGTTTTTCTTTCGTCTAGACCCATAAATGCGGGGAGTTTTGCAAAAAACTCGGCTTGCATGGGGTTATCTTTAGCTTCTAAGGGGGTAGTTGATGTTACTAGGTAGCCGTCTTTCTCAAGTTGTTTAGCTGTGCTTTGCTTACAGCAAAATAGGTTTAATAAAAAAGCATCGACAGGAACAGAGCTATCAAGTGGAGCAAGAATATCGAGGCCGGGTATTAAATAATATGGGTCATACCCCAGACGCTTAAAGTCATCGATTAAGGAGTGGTTTATTTCATTCCCATGTTTCAGCTCAAACATGATAAGTGGGGAGCATTCTTTAAGTGTCAGAGATGCTTTTTTTAGAATATTGGCTTCTTCACCTTCTGCATCTAACTTTATGAAATCAATTGTTTGCCAATTATGCTCTTGTTTGCACTGATCTAAGGTTAACAAGTTGATCGTTAGCGATTCTGCAGAGGTTTCATTAGCGGAAGTTAGTGAATTTAGTTCTGCGTTAGGGGATAGGTAAAAAGTCGCGGTTCCGGCATGATCGGAAAGGCCGGCCTCAATAATTTCTACTTGTTTTTCTAGCTTGTTTTTTTCGATCGTTCTACGTAAAGCGTTTGCGGTGTTGGGTGTTGGCTCGAAGCACCAAAGCTTGCCAGCTTCGCCTAAGTTGTTTGCGATTGCGGTACTGTACAATCCATAGTTAGCGCCTATGTCTAACGCGACCATCCCAGGTTTAATGAAATTGCGTACGAAGTGAATTTCATCCTCAAACCAGTCGCCCTGCTCAAGAAGGACATAATTTGACATAAGTTTGATGTCTTCGGGTGCGCAAATCTTTGTGCCATCATTCAGCGTGATAAAGGTTGTCTTTATATTCATATTCTCGGGAGACCGCTTAAATCTTAAGGAAAAAGGATAATACACCAAAAGCCTTTCTGGGAAAGACTGTATAGATACGACTGTGATCTAGTTAGGTTTTGCTTTTGGTGTTTACATTTGAAAATAATGTTTACTTAACCAATCAATATAATCGAAATTACAAGCTGTAAACCTTCGGTGTATGGCGAATTATTATAGAATAGTTGAATTCTCCAAAATTTCTCTTTTGATGTTAAATTTTTCTTATAAAAGAGATATCTATTTTGCCAAAATAGCTGCCAACCAGGGCTATAAACGGCATGTGTAAACTGTCAGATTAGAAACTAGCAATCTTTTCAGGATAGGACTCAAAAGCAGCCAAATAAAACTGTTCTAATTGTTGGGTAAAGGCAGTTTTATCCATTAGTAAACTATTCTGAAGCTGAGAACGTAGACAAAGCCTTAGATGGCTAAGGTAGTTAAGGTCTTGAGCTAAAGTAATCGCATTATTACAATAATCTTCTTTAGACTCACAGATAAAACGATTGAGCTCAAGCGAACTAAGAATACTCGCCGTTACTCTTGAGCGGTGTTGAGTGCCTTTTAACGTAATGCTCGGCACACCCATCCATAAAGCTTCGAAAGTCGTAGTCGTGCCGGAATAAGGAAAGGTATCAAGGTGGATGTCAACATCCTTATAAATTTCCAAGTGACTGCTTTGGCTTTCTGTAAATCCCATCAATATCAATCGACTAGTATCTATACCGACTTCTTTACATTTGTCGGTGTATTCTGCTTTTATAAGGTCATCTACAAAAATACGATTTTTTATCAATAGTTTTGAATTTGGTACGCCGTTAAGTATTTTGGCCCATAATTTCAGTAAGCCATCAGTGATTTTTTGGCCATTGTTAAAAGAGCCAAAGGTCACATAACCTTTGGAAAGGGCGGGTAAAGCGTTCACATTCTCTGGAGCCTGGTCGTAATGTGAATAGCATAAAAAAGATGGTTTAAAACGTATAAGTTGCTCGGTACTTAACTCATCAGCAGGGCCTTCTGGATCCGTTATAGAATCGACGATTCGGTAATCCATTCGTGACAAACCTGAAGTGTTAGGAAAACCGAGATAGCTCACCTGTATTGGTGCAGGGCGCATAGCGAAAACACGCATTCGGCAGTTTATAGCTGTGTAGCTTGCTAAGTCGATGAGTATATCAATATCATCCGCCTGTATTTGTTTAGCTAAGGATTCATCGCTAAGTCCAAAGCAGTCTCGCCATTGATCGGCGTGGCGCCTAAAGAACTTATTATCTGCACACTGGGCATTAGTATCAGAGTAAGCATAAATTTTGAATTTTTTCTTATTATGCGTTTCAAATATAGGCTTAAGGAAGTGAGCGACAGAGTGAGTTCTAAAGTCAGGCGATAAGTAAGCAACCTTAATTTGTTTGGTCGCGTCTCTATTGAAGGGTGGGGCATCTAATACCTTAACTTCAGCTTCAAGTTGCCGTCCAAACACCTTATATCGCTCAACAATATCTTCTCGAGGCCCTTCTTCAGAATAATTAAGAAACTCTAAATATCGGGTATATCGCTTAAATCCCTCTTTGAATAATTGCCCTTTATCAAATTCCTGTAGAGCACGTTCATTATCTCCATTGACTGCAAGTAATTCCGCTAAAGTCGTATGAATATTTTTGTCCTCAGGCAAAAGAGCGTGTGCTTTCTCTAGTGCTCTTTGTCCTTGTATGGGCTGTGTTAACTGAATAAAACAGATGCCCATCCGATAAAGAGCATTCGCATTATCGGGATCTACTTTAGTCCAATGTTGAGCCGCTTTTAGACCTTCTGCAAAAAGTTTATTTTGAATGCAAATGTTGGTGGCTTGATCTAAGGCTTTTATTGTATGTGAAGAGGGGCTAGCAACTGATTGGATAAAAGAGAATATTGCCGCCTTTTGATTACCAAGTGCTTGTTGTATTTGCGCCAGGGCGAACCAAACTTCAATATCTTTAGGCTTATGTTTTAAAATCTTCTGAGCAATTTTTTCTGACTCTTTAAACTGACCACTATAGGCAAGCGTCATTAATTTTTTCTTAAGTTTTATTTCTTGATGTGGTTTCATGTGGGTGCTCAGGCTAAGGTGTTCAGCATATGAATAATGTATATGTTTTGCTCATTACCATACTTTAGATTCTGTGATATTTCAATCCGATATATTGTAAGCTCTTGAAATTAATGATTTTAATGTGATATTGATTGCGTGTTCATCCATGGTTTGATTACTTATTTGCAAG
>CAXBKC010000204.1:0-7193 GCA_963975615.1 uncultured Oleiphilus sp. | reverse complement strand
TCTATGAAGTACTTCATAGTTATACAGACTTTGTCCAAGAGTGAAGTTACGAGCTTCGCTTGAACCTGAATAGCTTACGATTCTAGCATCCTCTTGAGATATATTATTTGGAACGACCCAAGCTTCAATACTATATTCACCTGTTGCTTTTAATTGGTCATAAAGCTTCTCACTACTTTTTGTAGATGCTTGAGCTTTACCATTTCTTAAGAGCATATTTGTCTCAGGGTCTGTCATAGCAGGGCCTATTTTAATGCCCCAGCCACCTACCCATTTGGCATTGCCACTGAGTGTTAGGTTTAAAGCCGGCTCGACGCCACTTGTATCATTGGCAATATAACCATCACCTTCTTTAAATTCATAAAGGGCAATGATATTGTCTTCGAAGCGACCACCTGCATTTGCCACTATGCCATCACCGATAAGCGTTAGGGCTTTACTATTCACTAATTTAGGGTCAACTGCTTCAGTATTTAAGTTACTCACGAACTCGTTAATAGCGGCTTCCATTTGAGCAGATGATGTTGTGCAGTTACCATCCCAACAGTTATGAAATTCGTTTCTTAGCCTTCCAACTAAGCGTGAGCCTGCTGGTACTTCTAAATCTATTCTACTCTTGGCAGCATTATAGGCAGTCTCTATATCGGTACTTGCGATGAAAGGTGTTTGAATGCCTTCAACATGGCAGTCTTGGCAATAAGCCGTCACTAAGGGGTAAATTGTTGCACTAAAGCCACTAGTATCTTCAGGAAAAGTTTTCGTTGCTCCAGGGTCTTTAATTTGTGGTGCGTGGAAGTTTATTTCGGTAGCCGCGCCTGCTGAATCACCTGCCCAGTTTTCGATATAACGAGTAAGAATATCTATGCAGGCTGAATCACTTGTAAGCCAGCAATTATGACCTTCTTCAACTTTCTTAAGAAGGCGGGAAGATGTAGGATCATCTAGATTAACAATGGTATTTGCCGCTGTATAAGCTGTATTGACGTTTGCAAAATCAGCAAATAACGGGCTTTGATTGTTTGTTTCAGAGTTATGGCAGTCGACACAGCGACCGGGAATAACGATATTATCCCATAAGCTTAATTTAAAGTTTTGAGCATCTTCGCTAAGTGGCGCTGGGCCAGTATAAGTGGTTGATGAGCCACCTTGCGAGCTACTATCTTGATTCTGTAAGTTATCGGCACCGCTATCGACACCACAGGCCGATACTACAATACTGAAAATAGCGACCACTAAATAATGAAACTTAGTTTTGATTAAGTGCGTTACTTGTGAAGATAAGGAAGGCTTGTTTGAACGCTTTAAAAATATCATGTTATCCATATCCTTACTCTCCCATGCAATAAGTTGCGCTATCAGCAAAAACTTGCTTTAGCTGGTAGCCACTTGTTTTGAAGTTGCTGGTCATTACGTCAATTTGGTTGCGATCTTGTGCATCAACAGGGCTTCTTAGGCATACATCTTTAAATACATTATTAACCTGACAAGAAGCAAAGGCATCAGAGTGTGCTAATTCCTGAGCCATGGTTTTTGCACCATTGCCAGAGCCAGGAAGCGATCCATCCCAGCCCAATAATTGGTTTCGACCTTGTCGCCAATTATTATCCCAGCGGTCGTCTTCTGTGACATAGCCGTATTCAAAATTACCTGCATTGATGCGATATTTCTTCTGTACACGGCTTTGAGTGAATTCGTCTATCATGCCGACATTATTGTAGGCTATTTGACCATTAACGCCTTCGGGGTCAGTTTCTACATTGTAGTCATAGTTATAATAAGCAAAGGCTTGTGTGAGCGGGTCCATGCCATTATGGCAACCAATGCAGCTATTTAAGTAGATTCGGCTATCACCACCTGGGCTACGAGAAATATCTTGGCGAATTCGGTCAGATGGCAAACTAGTGTCGTTTAATTGTTCCATGTCATTACATAAATGATTCAAGACCGTAAAGCGAAAGAGTGCTCGATTTGTGCCGTCCTTTAAAAAAGCGTGTGCTGAAGCGCGAGACGTCATTACACCAGCTGTCGCTTCAGCAGGAATCCCGTTACGCGTTGATTGATTCACGAGAACTAAATTATCTTTCAGGCTGTAACCACCATTTTCTAATTCTTCATAATGATTATTGTTCTGCACAGAATAAGCTGATAAGCCTAAAGAAGAATCGCCTTCATAAAGCACGTTCCCGTATAAAACTGTTCTGAAGTCGGCATTATCACGCACTAAGCCAATCACGGTAGCGGTGTAATCATTTAATGGCACAAACTTGGTCATAGCTTCGTTTGTCCATGGGGCAGCTAAGTTCTTTAAGGTAACATCGTAGAATGCGGTATTTTCCATAGCGGTATAAGCGGCATCTTCAGCTCGGCCTGCAAGAATATCCGCTTCCATCGCATCTAAAACCGATGCACTTGGTGGAACGCCAGTAATTCTATCGTGTATACGTTTAGCTTGGTCACGTTCATCAGCAAGAGAATATATGCTAACGCTAAACAAGCAGCATGCGATGATAGGGCAGGCTGCTGCAAAGAATCGGTTTGTGTGTTTAGTGGCTGACATATTAATTTCCCTCAGAGAAGCGTCGCTTTCAAAGCTAGACTGAAACTTTTCATATTTAAAGTGTAGTGGATAAACCTAGTTTGTTTTTGTGTGCTAGTCCGCAGGATTACATTGGGTAACGGAAGTGGGCTGGAATGTACAGAGGAACGCGACATACTTATGACATATATTCCTTGTCTAATGCTCGCATCAAGCTACGCTATATCAAGGACTTGTAGCTGAATCCGAGTCAGTTTTTCGAAAAAGGAGAATCTCGTGAAACCATACAATATTACAAAATTTTACGATTGGAAGGCGGGCTTATTGTCTAAATACCTACCCGTTAACGCTTTTAACGTGAACTGGTTTTATAAATCTGCCTTTAAGGGCGAATATATTCTGAAGTTAATTACTTATTGTTTAATCTTTTTACTAGTTAGTGCTTGTAGTGTTGGTGATAACGGCGATAGCTCAGATCCGGTTGTTGTTGAGCAACCTATCGCATTTATCAAGCGACCATTGACTGACGCAGATGGTGAGGTACTTGCCAACGACTTAAGTGACCCAGCGCAGTTTCGCCCAGGGGCTGTTTTATATCTTAAAGAACGTGCCACACCTAATGCGCCAATAAAGGATATTAGCTCTACTGCTTTTTCTGATCCTAGTTTTTTAAGCGAAGATGGCGAGTTACTTTATGACGTAAAAGATCTAAATGTTTCATTTGATGGTAATAAGTTATTATTTTCCATGCGTGCGCCAGAAATAGAAAATGCAGATGAAGAAGATCAGCCTAAATGGAATATTTGGGAATACGATATAACTACTTCGTCTCTACAGCGACTGATTACATCCAATATCTCGGCAGAAGAAGGTCAAGATATTTCTCCTGTCTATTTACCTAATGATCGAATTGTTTTTAGTTCTACACGTCAACGTCGCTCTAAAGCGATTCTTTTGGATGAAGGCGGCCAAAAAACGCAATTTTCTGGTTTAGATGAAGACCGAAATACCGAAGCATTTGTTTTGCATACTATAGATGCAATTGATGGAACGGATATTCAACAGTTAACCTTTAATCAGAGTCATGATTTATATCCTGTTTTGCTAGAAAGCGGCAAAATTTTATTTAGTCGTTGGGATAATGCGGGTCAGACAGGCAGTAATGGTTATAACTTATATGAAATTAATCCAGATGGTACGGCGCTAAATTACATCTATGGTCGGCATTCACATGATTCAGGAAGCGCTGGGTCACAAGTTCAGTTTGCTTATCCCCAACAATTAGAAAATGGAAATATAGCGGTTCAGTTGCGAGAGTTTCAAAATGAAAACTTATCGAGTCAGCCAACTGAAATTAATATAAAAGACTATGTAGAACACGACGTTCAAATAGATGGCACTATTTTAGATCTCGATCTTGAACAAGGTGGCCAAGTGCCAATTATTGAAGGTTTGAATACATCAGATACCCAGACTTTAAAAGGAAACTATAGTGCCTTTTTCCCATTGAATGATGGAACTAATCGTTACCTAGTTAGTTGGAGCGTCTGTCGCGTTCAATTAATAGATGCAAATGCAGCAGAAGCTGGAAACCAGAGTGGCGCTGCTGAAATTTGTACTCAGACAAAACTAGACTCACCTTTATATGAAGCAGCGGACCCGCTATATGGTCTATGGCTTTATAACGCAAATAATAATACACAGCTACCTATAGATTTGTCTGAATCCGGTTTTGTCTTTGACGAAGCGGTAATTATGAAGCCCCGCCCAACGCCTATTCTCGAGAGCAGTCAAATACTTGAAGGTCAGGAAGAGATATTAGCGAATGAAGGGTTTGGTGTTATTCATATAAAAAGCGTATATGACTTTGATGGTGTTGATACCTCAGGTGTAGGTGTTAGTGTGTTAGCCGACCCACTTCAAACTACAGCATCAGAAAGACCTAGGCGTTTCATTCGTATCGAAAAACCAACTTCCATTCCTGGTGATAATGTAAGAGATTTTGATAACACAGCTTATGGACGAAGCCGTGCCCAGCTGATGCGTGAAATTATAGGTTATGCACCAATAGAACCTGATGGTTCGGTAAAGGTTGCTGTACCTGCTAACGTAGCTTTTGCCATCAGTGTTTTAAATGTCGATGGCAAGCGTACCTCACAAAGACACCAAAATTGGCTAGAGCTTACGCCAGGTGAAACAGTAGAGTGTATAGGTTGCCATACGGCTAATAGTCAGGTTCCGCATGGCCGCTCAGATGCTCAGCCTGCTGCAGCAAACCAAGGTGCTCCAACGACAGGACTACCTTTTCTAAATACAGACCCAGCACTGTTTGCCGATATGGGTGAAACTATGGCGGAAACCTATAGTCGTATTAATGGAATACGCCGACTTACACCAGATATTATCTTCGATGATGAATGGACTGACCCAATTGTTGCTAGCCCTTCAGAAAGTTTTAGCTATGCTTATAGTGATTTAAATACACCGGCACCTATTTTGTTGTCAGGTTGTGCCACGGATTGGTCAAGTATTTGTCGTATTTCAGTGAATTATGAAGAGAATATTCATCCATTGTGGTCTGTTGATAGACGAGAATTTGAAGCTGATGAGGTGACCTTAATCGAAGATAGGACATGCACAGCTTGCCATACCAATACCGATGGTGCAGGTGATTTAAGAGTGCCAGATGATCAGCTAGATTTAAGCGATGGTCCTTCAACGGATGAGGCTGATCATTTTAAATCGTATCGTGAGCTTCTTTTTAATGATAATGAAGTTGAATTGGTCGGCGGTGTATTAGTTGATCGTATGGAAGATACGGGTGAAGTTAACTTGGTGCCAGTAGTAGATGTAAATGGTGATGATGTCTTTGATGAAAATGGAGATCAGGTGTTTATTGAAGTACCTATATTAGCGCCAATCCCAGTTCCGGCTACCATGTCGACAAATGGCGCTATTGCAAGCGACGCGTTTATGAGTAAGTTCGAAACCGGTGGTTCACATGAAGGTGATCTTTCTAAAGCAGAGTTAAAGCTTTTATCGGAATGGCTAGATTTAGGTGCACAATATTTCAACAACCCTTTTATAGCGCCTGCAAACTAAGTCGCTGTAAATGAATAGGATGAATGGATTGAAGGGTTCTACGTTTAAAAAGTTTTGTTCGAACCTCAGATATTTGGCTTGTGTTTCAGTACTCGTGTTTGGGTGTGCTTCGAATATTTATGCTGAAACAGAAGAGGGTACCGAAGACAATTCTTGGTGGACATTTTTTGAGTCAGACGATGAAACAGTATTAGTTTTAAAAGTTGCAGAACCTTTTGTGAATTTGCGATCGGGGCCAGCACAAGGTTACCCAGTTTTTCATGTGAGTGAACGTGGTGAAGAACTTACCATTATTTCCCGAAAAACAGACTGGATTAAAGTAAAAGACAAATCTGAACGAATTGGCTGGGTCAGCGTTTCTGATTTTCAAAAAATGCACAATCTGTCTGGTTTGCCCGTTGTTTTAGATGAACCAAAGTTTGAAGACGTTACCACGCATCCTTGGGAAGCAGGTTTGCTTGCTGGTAATTTTGATCAATCTGCCGTGAATTCGGCTTATGTTGGTTATTGGATGACAGAGAATTTATCGCTCGAGCTTTGGGCATCACAAGTTCTAGGCGAGGCGTCTGAAAGTAAATTATTGAATATCAACATTGTGCACCAAGTATTTCCCACTTGGCGTTTATCGCCATTTTTTACCTTGGGCGCAGGGAAAATCTTTATCAAGCCAAAAGCGACTTTATCAAGTGAGTCGGAACGTAATGAAGATACGTTAAATGTAGGAGTGGGTTTGCGTTATTACGTAAGTAACCGCTATTTTTTAAGGTTTGAATTTAAAGATTATAAAATATTCACGAATCGAGAAACTAACGAAGAAGCAAGCGAATGGAAACTAGGTCTCAGCGTATTTTTTTAAAGCCAGTCTTAGCCTCTTTATTGGTTGTGACTGTTACTATGTCGAACACAAGTTTGGCTCAGGATCGGCCGCTTATCGAGCCCGATGTAGAACCTATTGTCATAAAAGAAGCATTGATAGATTCAGAAAACTTCGAAATAGGCGCTTTTGTCGGCACCATCAATATCGAAGATTTTGAATCATCGCTCGTCTACGGTGCGCGTTTAGCTTACCACCTTAGTGAGGATATCTTTTTCGAAGCAAATTATGGTGTTGCGGATGCCGGTGAAACGAGTGCAGAGCAGTTAGGTCAAGTACAAATATTGACCAATGATCAGCGTGACTACACTTACTACAACGTCAACGTCGCCTATAATATTTTGCCAGGGCAAGCTTATGTAGCAAGGCGATATGCTTTTAATACTAATTTCTATTTGATTATGGGCTTAGGCGCAACAGAGTTTGCAGATGATAAGAGGTTAACGGTTAATTATGGTGCAGGCTATCAAGTGCTATTAAATGATGTCTTTGCTTGGCATGTAAGCGCAAGACAGCACATGTTTGAGATAGATTTATTAGGCGATGAGAAAATCAATATTAATACAGAGATGAGTACCGGGATTTCGATTTTCTTTTAAATTGGTAATCGTTCATAGCAAAGAATTTTCAGATATATATTAAACATAGAAAGGTAAAAATTATGAACTTTAAACATGCAAT